>JAWVYE010000160.1:0-4849 GCA_033722905.1 Desulfobulbales bacterium | reverse complement strand
GCTGGGCAAAGATATTCTGGGCCGGGAAATAGAGATGCTCCTCCCTGCAGATTTGCGTGAAATACATGCCCGGAAATTCCGCAAGTTCCTGGAAAAACAAAAACAGCAAAAAGGAGAGAAACTCACTTTTGAGACTTTAGCCCTGAGAAGTGACGGTATTACAATACCCGTCGAGGTAACCCTGTCTTCCGCATATATTGAAGGAAAACTTTGCGGATTTGCAGTTTTTCACGAAATAACGGAAAGAAAACGCACAGAAAATATACTTCTGCAGTCGGAAAAAATGCGCTCACTGGGAGAGATGGCAACCGGTGTCGCCCATGACTTTAATAACAGTCTGACCACTATCCTGGGAAATATTAAACTTCTCAAAGAGACCGGTGTTGATAATGCCATTGCAGAAAAATTTGCCGCCATTGAAAAGGCAGCCCGGCAAGGTGCAGAGACGATTGCCAGCCTGCAGGGATACAGCCGCACCAGTGATGACGATGGTCATAAAAAAGTCGAATTGCTGCCGTTAAAACCTTTGGTGGAGGAGGTGAAAAACCTTACCCGGTTCAGGTGGAAGGACCTGCCCCAAAAAGAAGGTTTTACCATCGATTTTACAATAGCAGTTGCAGGCTCTCCCGCCCTGCTTATCAATGGCTCTGATTTTAAAGAAATGCTGACGAACCTCATCTTCAATGCCGTTGATGCCATGCCCGAGGGTGGGCATATCCATCTCAGCTTGAAAGAAGATGAAAAAAAGGTCTTGATCAAGGTACAGGATAACGGCATAGGTCTGTCAAAAGAAGATGCCGACCACGTTTTTGATCCATACTTTACCACCAAGGGCAGAGGTCACGCCGGCCTGGGATTACGCATAACCAAGCGTTTTGTGGAGCATCATGGCGGTTCAATAACGGTGGAGAGCATCAAGGGTGCGGGTACGACATTCATAATGGAATTTCCTCTTCTTACTACCACTGACCCGGAAAAGCTGCGGCAGGATAAAAAGTCCACCAGGCCTGTCAAGCTGCAGCTACTGGTCATTGATGATGAGCCTCTTGTCCGCAGCCTATTAAAACAGGTGCTTGAAAAAAGAGGCCATAAAGTGACTACAGCCGCTAATGGTCATGATGGTGTCCGCTGCTTCCGCGACAACAATTTTGATCTGGTGATAACCGATCATGGCATGCCTGTCATGAATGGCCTGGATGCCGCCTTCCGCATCAAGAAGCTGAAGCCTGAAACTCCTGTCCTCCTGATCACCGGCTGGAATACTGACGGTACGGCTCCTTTCCATAAACCAAGCGGTATTGATGAACTCATATCCAAACCGTTTGACCTGGAAAACCTGTTGAACCTGGTCCAGCAATACGGCGAGAAAATCAGGTAATCCAACCTAGACCGATGAAACATACAGGAGCAGCACAAGAACAAGCAGCAACGAAACCCAGACAATAATGGCATATTTTGTCAGTCTCTTTGCCTTGGACGCCTCCCACCAGTAAATTGGCTGTACCCCTTTAATCAGCAACGTCACTACCCCCGCTAAATTGATACATATCATATTGATGATTAATAAAAGAAGTGCATTAAAAGATACATCTGCATAGCCCCCTCCCAGGAGTAACCCGAAAACAACGAGCGGCGGGATCAGGGCCACGGCCACCATGACCCCTATTAATGTGGAAGGTACGCCGCTTGTCAAGGAAAGGGCTCCGGCAATACCCGATGCCAGGGCCAGGACGATATCATCATACCCTACAAACGTTCGCGCATGTATTTCAGGGATATCAGGGTTGACGTTCAGGAAAACACCCAGCAGAAAAGCGACGGCAAAGGCAACCGCTATACCGGCCAGGTTTGTCTTTAGGGAGTTATATCCCAGAACCAGATCACCCAGGGTTATTGCAAAAGACAGGGCGACATTAGGGCCTAAAAGCGGGGCAATCACCATGGCGCCGATAACCACGGCAATGTTGTCTTTAAGCAAACCGATTGAAGCGACAATGGTAGACAGGATTACCATTACTACAAATGTCTTTGTCAACTTTGAGTTATCAAATACTTCATTGTAGAGCTCCTGCCTGCTGACCCGCAGGGGGATCTTTTCCCCGTTTTGCTCCGGTTCTTTACTCTCCTCTTTTTTTTCTTCAATTTCCCTGGGGCTTGGAAAGCTTGCCTCAACGGACAGCAGGGCCATATGAAAATCACTGGTGCTGCTGTAACGCTTTTCAAACTCGTCCATAATTTTTTCGGTACCTTCAGCAGGAAGGATGAGCTTGAATATAACTCTTGATTCACAACTGCAGGTCTGCCAGTAATTGACAATCTGCTCCCTTTCAATAATAGAGAGCACTTCACTGACATGCTCCTCGGGAATCACTATTTCTAAAAGCCGTAACGCCATTTCCAGTCCTATTAAAATAATACTCTCTCAGCTTGATAAAAAAACAACACCGGTAGAGAGCAGCTACAAAGTAATAAACTGAATTATTTGGAAAAGATCAAGGCACAGCAGTGACCATAAAATGGAATTTTCTGTTCTGCTTAAGCAAGCTGCATTTTTTCCCCTCAGAAGATACTGTAATGATCATGGTCAGAACAGCAGCACGGAAACCACTGCCATGACAACAAGGGGAAGATGGCGGAAAAAGGCCGGTGCCACCTTTTCAGGGGGCAGCAGGGCTATGAGTTTTGACGCCACGGAAACAGAGAGAAAAAATCCGATTACGATCAACAGAACCTGCAGGATATGAATGGACTGCATGTCAAGCCGAAAGGCAATATGCGGAAAGGAATAACCCACCTGGTTGCCCAGGATGACAAAAAAATCCGCAGCATGATTCAAGAGCGGCACAAGCCGGATCGCTATTTCATTGGCATAGACCAGAGGCAGCATTACCAGAAAGAAAGTCGAGCCGAATCCCTTGCCCGCATCGGTGTCAACCATACCCATAAAGGCAACTCCGGCTATGGCAATATGGTAGGCAACCAGTGCCGAGCAGACCATCAGGATTGCATAGGTGAACTCCATTGAACCAATGTAGTAATTGAGCTTCTGGGGTAACGTAGTAAGGTCAAGGCCCCTGAATATCTGGGTGCCCCATAAAAGAGGAACAAAAAGGATCATGGCAAGGTCGGCGGTCCGGGTATTCCACAGCTCCCATCCGGGCGGCCGCAGGTTGAAACGCACTGCCTGATTTTCACAGGCCTTCATACAGTTGCCGCACAGCACACAATCCTGGTTGGTATCCATTGCAAAGGGGCCCTTGCCCATGGAACAGCCCGGTGTATCACCCCGGCCGGTATAACAGACATAATCGGTACACTCATGGCTGCAGTAATTATAGTTTGAGCGCACCTCAACTATTGAGGCGCGGGCAAAGGTCGCAACCATCTGGCCGAGCGGACAGACATAACGACACCAGATCCTGCCTTCAAAAAGCAGGGCAAACAGAACCGCAGATCCCAGCATGGCAAGCAGCAGCCAGGCAGTTTCTGTCGGCCTCTCAAACATATGGAGTGCCGCCTGGGCCCAGAATATGATGGCCAGGCCGACTGCACTGATGAAAAAACCGTAATTCAGGTACTGCGCCGGTATTTTTGTACGTTTCAGCTTCACTTTCCTGACCAGATTGCTGAAAAAACCTATGGGGCAGAAGCTGCACCAGATCCTTGCCAGAAGCAGACAGCTCAAGATCAACAGTGGCTCCCAGTTGGCCCAGACGAGCAGCAGGGAAATATTTGAGTCCGGTGACGGATTACCCCATATACCGAGAATAACCACCAGAACGAACATACCGGCAACAACAATCTGGGGGGCAATAGGATAGAAGGGGCTTTGAAAAAAGTTGCGGATAAAACCAAGGGACAGGAGATTAAAGGCCTTCTTGCCGGTGACGGAAACCGTGCCGATAAAGACATCTTCCGCTGTTATAACATCTCCTTTTGCCAGGCTGATTGAACGGGAGACAACCTCTTCCAGCTCGTCGTAGTTCCCCGGCCAGTTATAGGCCATCATCCTGTTCAGGGCCTCCTGATCGATCTTTTTGACGGGTTTGTGCTGTTCCTCGCCGATGGCCCTCAGCAAGAGCTGAATCACTTCCTTTAAATCTCTTTTTCTGTTGCGCAGCGGTTCCAGCCGCAACTGATCTGCCGCAAGATATTCGTAAAGCGTATTTTCCAGGTTGAGGTCATCGGTGATATCGATGATGATCCTGGTTGACGCCTGGGCCGGCTTCTCAGCCCCCAATGGATAATAAATGCCCGTTTTGAGATATTCCAGCAGCAGTCTTTGGACCTTGGGTTCCAGGTCTGCACCCTCCTTGATGACCAGGGTGCCGTTATGGGCCAGCTTGAGAAAGCCCTGCCATGGTGCATATGTGTGGCCATAGGTTTCCTGGTCATAACCAAAAAGGGCGGCCATCTGTTCCAACTCCCGGTAATAAACCGTATCTTTGTCATGCCGCAGCCCTTCACCAACAAAATCAGGGATGTGGGCCGGATCAAAAATTATATAGGAGCCATGCCGGTCCTCGCCGTGTTTATGAATAAACTGTGCCACCCTTGATTTCATAGAACCGTGATCCCCGGAAAGCAGCACCGGATGGTTGGAGCCGCAAAAGGCGTCCACCTGTTTCCGCAGTTTTCTGGCACGTTTTGAAGAGCCTATTAATGGAATACAGGGGCGGGTTTCCAGCTTGGTAAGTAGCCTGCTGTAATGATGCTCCTGGTAAACCTGACTTTCACCGCGGCCCTCAAGCATAGAATTAAACCATTTTCTAATGGCTGCCTCCGATGCTTGGGGATACTCCCTGTAAAGGTTAAGGAAAACCTCACGCGGCACAGCAAGAATACTGCT
>JAWVYE010000159.1:0-4870 GCA_033722905.1 Desulfobulbales bacterium | reverse complement strand
GGTGGCCTCGATCAGTTTCTGCAGCAGACCTCTTGTTATACTGTGCGAGTCCTCAACAAGGTTGTAAAAGCGGCTGTCCACACCGACAAAGCCATCCTTGAGATGGGCAATTGTATGGAGTATTTTTGACAGGTAGCCCTGTTCCAGGCTTTGCAGGTCATCAATGGATGCAAAACCTTCCTCCTTTAAATTTTCCAGGAGTTTCTTCATGGAGTGCTTGTTGGCGGTCAAACCTTCCTGGATTCGTGTCCAGAATGTTTGATCAGATCCGTTGACCGACTCATTTTTCACGATGACCACACTGTCATAACGGATGAGCATCGTCCTGTCAAAAAAACTGCCCACACGCTGTTTACATGACGCAAAGTCAGAGCCTTCTATCAGGATATCATGCACTACTTCCAGGTCCCACATACATATTCTCCTGCTGCAACAATAATTTAATCCTGGAAAATAGCCAACCTTGAAATATCACGAAAGCAGTTCACATGAAATTCTGCGGGCAGATCAGGATTTTTGAACGAAATGAGCCGCATGTTAACGCCTGCGGTATGCTGCCGATCAACAATGCTGTCGCCGATATAGACGGCCTGGTCAGCCTGCAGTTGAAAATAACCAAGTATTTTGTGTAATGCTTCGGCATCAGGTTTTGGCCGCTGCACATCAAGTGAGGTTACCACAAGATCAAAATAGGGATCAAGCTCGTGCATCTTCATTACAGCCTCCATGGTTGTGCTCCGGTTGGTGCTGATTGCCGTATGGTATTGGGGTCTTAAAAATTGCAGAAACTCCTTCAGGTCCGGCTCAATACGCATATATTTCAGAAATGGAACGTAATCAACTGTATCTCTATAGGCATGGACCTTGTCAATGTCCCGTGGATACTTCCTGAAAATATAGGAAACTGAATCAAGCACATTATGGGAATGGACATAATTTTCTTCTTCAGGGTCCATAAGCGGACGGCCGAATTCCTGCAGCAGGTGATTATAATATTTCCTGTTTGCCTCTTTTGAGTCAAACATGACACCGTCGCAGTCAAATATAATAAGTTTTAACGCAGCCATGGTTGCAATATACGCACAACACTACTCTCTTTCCGAGGCCATTTGCAGCATATCCTCAGCAACGCTTTCGGCCCCCTTGGTTTCCCTATCCAGACGCTCAAAAAAAACCTCCATAAATTCATGACGCTCCAAGGCAAGCCTCCTGCCTTCAGGGGTCAACATGCGGTCCTTGATCTTTGACATCTTGAACTTGAATTCACGGTAAGCTGTATCTTCCTTTGAGTACGGCTTACTTGCAAGAATGTCGACATCGTCTTCATTATGGAGACGGGCACCTGTCTGGCCGGCAAAAAGAAAAGCCCGGCCAATGCCAACAGCCCCGATGGAATCAAGCTTATCGGCATCGTAGAGAATTTTTGCCTCAAGCGTCAGGGGGGGCTTGTCGCCACGGTACCTGTGCGCTTCAATACAGTGGACGATTTCATCTATCAGGGCCGGTGCAAAATCAAGCTTTTCCAGGAGTTCCCTGCCCAGCTCCGCGCCCTTTTCCGCATGGCAGATTTTTCCCTGTTCCCTGGTCTCATACCTCCTGCCGATATCATGCAGCAGGGCCGCAGCACTCAACACATCAAGCCGGGCTCCCATAAGCCTGCCTATATGCAAGGCAGTTTGATGAACCCTTTCGGTATGGTCAGGTCCGTGACAGCCGCCTATACCGTCATGGTATGGCGCTGCCAGCTGTCTGAGTTTTTCAGTCAGTTCAACACCAAGGGGATAATCATCTGCATTGTTATTCTTTGCTGTCATACCTTTTGATTATACAGGACTTCCTTGAGCCAGCTGATCCCGAAACGAAGCAGCTGCAGATCGTCCTCCAACAGGCTCTGCCTTTGCTGTTCACTCAATTTATATTTGCCGCAAAATGATGAAGATGCCAATTCTTCCCGGAATTCATCCAGTTTGTATAAAGCCAGCAAAAAGCTATCTTGCTGCTCCTTGGTAAACCCTGGGCCATTTTTACCCTGATCGTACTGCATTAGGCCCAGCATTTCATCATTTATCATATTATATTCAACAAGACCCTGATTCTCGAACCATTCTGCCACATTATAGGAATTGCTTTGGGCAAATCCCCGGCAATGATCCTCACGGACCAGGACGTGAATTTCACGGACAACGCCATTGCCGTCCTGGGTAACGCCGCGGCCGACCGGATAGGCCCTGCAGGCTCCTGGCCTGCTGTTATAGACTTTACAGCCTGCTGCTGCAATAAAAGGACAGCTGGCCCTGCCGTCATCCACCATGCCAAGGTACAAGCGCGGCAAACCTCTTTTTTCATCCTGCTCAACTACCACATAGCGGTCAATAAAATCCGCAGACCGCATTGACAGCTCCCTGCACAGGCAGAGCACATCATACGGTGTCAGTGCCAGCTCAAGATCACGGCAGCATTCAGTAAAGCATTCCACCTTTGGGTGGCAGTTGAATGTAAAACGTTTCCTGGGGCAGAGCTTGGTTACATTGTCCGGAAAATTCATTGGTGCATGATTAGACAAATAATTCATAAATCAGAGAGCATTATGCTGTCTGATCAGAAATAATGAACTGGTGAAATTGTTCTGCGTTGCTATTCCTTTTTCCACAAACTGAGAACGGGGCTGGCAACAAAAACAGAAGAATATGTCCCCACCATCAGCCCAATCAGCAATGCCAGGGAAAAATCATGGATAACCGTCCCCCCCAGAAAGAAAAGAGCGAAAAGCACCAGAGCGGTGGTAAGCGAGGTGACAATGGTTCTACTGATAACTTCGTTTATACTCAGGTTAATTGTAGAGGCCAGGGAGCCTGATTTCAAATGCCCCTGTTCAACCTTTTTCATATTTTCACGTATCCTGTCGAACACGACAACGGAGTCGTTCAGAGAATAGCCTGCAAGGGTCAGGAGCGCGGTTACGATCAGCAGGGTTATTTCTATATTGAATAACCAGCAGATACCGAGAACTACCAGGACATCATGGAATGTCGCTATGGCCGCGGCAACACCGAAGCTCAAGTCAAAACGCATGGCCAGGTAAAGTATTACCCCGAATAGAGAAATGGCTATGGCCTGCAGGGCTTTATTGCGCAAAACCTCACTGATGGATGACCCTATCGCTTCCTGGCTTTCCATGACAAAACCCTTTCCAGCCAAACTCTCCTTAAAAATACCCGAGATCTGCTCGCCAAGATTTGAAGCGGTTTCCTCTGATTTTTTCAATCTGACAATAAGCCTGTTTTCATTTTCAACCTGTTGCAGATTAACGTTGGCAAGACCTTTATCTGCAAGGGCTTTACGGACTTCCTGCAAGCTGAAAGGTTGTTCGGCTTTATATTGGACAAGGGTGCCCCCGGTGAAATCAACACCCAGATTCGCCTTGCCCCTGGCAATCTGTATAAAGGCTACGAGTCCGATAAGGACAAGAACTCCTGAAATCGAAAAAGTTATTTTTTTCAATTGCATATAATCAAACCTGGGGGTCTTGACAAATTGGAAGAACTTTATGGGCTTGAGCAAACGCTTGCTGTGCAGGAAATCATAGACAAGCCTGGTGCCGAAAAGTGTTGATACCAGATTGAAGGTAATACCAAGTGACAAGGTGACCGCAAAACCCTTGATCGGGCCGGTCCCGAAAAGAAAAAGGGCCAGGGCCGTAATCAGGGTTGTCACCTGGGAGTCGATAATCGTCCAGAATGCCTTGTCATATCCTCCCTCAACCCCGGATTTTACCGACTTGCCTATGGCAAATTCCTCACGCATGCGCTCAAAAATAAGAACATTGGCATCAACAGCCATACCGATGGATAAGATAATACCGGCAATACCGGGCAGAGTCAGAGTGGCGCCGAGAGCAGCCAGACCGGCAAAAAGCAGGAATATATTGATCACCAGGCCAAAATTTGCGATCACACCCGACAGCCGGTAATAGATGATCATGAAGGACAGGACTAAAACTGTACCAAGGAGCCCTGACATCAGTCCCCTGTCAATGGAATCCTTACCCAGGCTGGCTCCAACCGTGAGGTTCTGGATGATTTCAACGGGGGCCGGCAGGGCACCGACACGCAGAACTATTGCCAGGTCTGTGGCTTCATCATAGGTGAAATTGCCGGTTATCTGGGCCGAACCGCCCAGGATTTTCTCGCGGATTACAGGAGCGGAACGGACAACCTCATCGAGAATGATGGCAAATCTTTTTCCCACATTCTTTTCAGTGACCTGGCCGAAAATTCTCCCGCCACGGCCTGTCAGGTCAAGGGCAACATAGGGCTCGTTGAAATTTCCTCCTACACGCACCTGGGCGTTTTTGACCATTTCACCGGTCATCATGACCTGGGTCTTAATCAGCAGCGGCGTTTTTGTTTCCACGCCGGTCTGCGGATCCACACTTTTTTCAAAATAGATTTCAGTTCCCTGCGGCAGTTGATTCTCCAGGGCAAGGTTGAGTTTCTTCCTGCTCTCACCGGTCGCCCATTTGCCGCTGTTCTGGGCCTGGCTGATCAGCTGCCAGGGATCCAGAGCCGACTCTTCATCGAGCAGCTTAAACTCCAACTGCGCTGTCTGGCCGATGAGACCCAGAGCCCTGTCAGGATCCTTGACTCCCGGCAGCTGCACTACAATCTCATCAACTCCCTGCCGGACAATAACAGGCTCGGCAACACCAAACTGGTCAATCCTGTTCCTTATGATCTCCAGAGACTGGGTCACCGAGTTTTTCTTTATATAATCAACTTCTTCACTGCTGAGAGACAGGAAAATCCTTGGAAACGAACCCTCTTCAGCCTGGATCTCCACATTAAGATTGGGGAAATCATCTGCTACCAGG
>JAWVYE010000158.1:0-4885 GCA_033722905.1 Desulfobulbales bacterium | reverse complement strand
TTGGCGAGCAGCGCAGGGTAGTCTGCTTTTTGCAGACCAAGTGATAGGCTGCACTTTCTTTTGGTTCGTTTTCTTTATGCAAGTAAAGAAAATGAACGTATATAAAATACTTTTTAATTATTTAAGTTCCTTTTTGTTTGCCCAAAAAGGAACACAAAAAGGGCACCCCGACTGTGCCGGCCCGTTGGGCTACCTTGCGCTTCTCGCTGATGACGGGACGCTGAAAACTCACCGCCTAAGGCGGTTCAGACAAGTCCAGCGTCTTTTTCCGTCATCAGCTGCGATGCTCAGCGGCACAGAACGGGTTAACAGCTTGAAAATTAGGTTTTAACCGCTTCGCTGCTGGTTCGTTATATTAATGCCAACTTAGAAACTAGGGCAAACTGTCTGTCATAGGCAATTTTGTATGCTGATAGAAAGGAACTTAAATAAAAACGATCCTTTTGAAGCTATCATGATAAAATAATATGTCATTCACCCTGCATGATGGCATTAGCCTTCTCCACATCAGCCTTGCAGCCGATAAAAAGCGGCACCCTTTCATGCAGTTCCGTAGCTTTTATATCAAGTATTCTCCGCTTGCCGTCAGTTGCAGCCCCGCCCGCCTGTTCAGCGATAAATGCCAGCGGTGCCGCCTCGCACAGCAACCTGAGTTTGCCATGCTGTTTGTGGGCATCCTTACTGTCAGCCGGATACATATAGATGCCGCCGTAGAGTAGATTGCGATGAAAATCTGCCACCAGGGCGCCAATATACCTGGCGGTATAGGGCTTCCCCCGTTCATTGCCTGAAGATTTGAAATAGTTGACCAGTGCCCTGGTCCGGTCATCCCAATATTCAGTATTTGCTTCATTTACGGAATATATCTTACCCCGTTCCGGCATGGTAATGTTCTGGTGGGAGAGGAGGAATTCACCGACTGAGGGGTCAAGGGTGAAACCGTGAACCCCCTTGCCGGCGGTATATACCAGCATGGTACTGGAGCCGTAAAGGAAATAGCCTGCCGCTACCTGTTCGTAGCCGAAGCGCAGGAAGTTGTCCAGAATGTCGCAATCTTCTTGTGCAATTTTTCGATGGATGGAAAATATTGTGCCTATACTGGCATTGGCATCAATATTTGAAGAACCGTCAAGGGGATCAAATGCTAACACATAATTGCCCCTGGGCATATTATCGGGCACCTCTATGACATCGGCATTTTCTTCTGAGGCCATGGCGCAGAGCAGGCCGGAACGTTCCATCCTGTAAATGAGGGCCTGGTTGGCAAATTCGTCAAGCTTCTTGACCTTTTCCCCCTGAACATTGATGTCACCCGTCATGCCAAGGATGTCTGCGAGACCGGCCTTGTTCACTTCCCGGGAAATGAGCTTGGCACTGATAATAAGCTCCCTGAGCAATCTTGTAAATTGTCCTGAAGCAGCCGGACACTCATCCTCACAGAGAAGCAGGTGTTCAGTGATGGTGGTGCCGAGCCTGTAAGTCTGGTTGGTACTCTTGTATCCGCCTGGCTGCATCGCAGATCTCCTTTATTAACACGTCAGGTGGAAACAGCCGCCCACTTTTCTAGTACCAGATAAATTATTATACAATTCAACTGCTTTTGTACTTTTCTGGGCCTGAAATTGAATATTGACTGTTGCCAGATATTTTAACAGTCCGGCGGCAGGCCGCATCACTCCCATGGCACCGGTACCGCAAATGATAATATCAGGTCCGGTTTCAATAAGTTCGACGAGGTCTTCTTTTGCAAGTATGTGCCCTTTTTTGCGCCACCAAGGGCTTAAGATGCTGCCGTCCGGGAAAATAATAACATCCTTGTTATAGCTTACACCGTCAATAACCATTTTGCCGAAAACGTATGATTCAATGACCGGCATGTTTTAAAACTCCACCATATCACGATGACCGAAAGCAACTGTATTATCGAGGAAAAACCCCCGGATGGGCTTTATTTTAAAAAATACCAGGTCCGGGTTGGGCGGCATTTTTTCCAGGCCGGCAAACTTCCGCACCATGAGGTCAAGGAGTCTGATGGTTTCTGATTCCACGCTAACCTGTGCAGCTTTACCTTCCATCTGTACTCCCTGAATGGCCATCATGTCCTCGTAGTTTTCATCAACCGCATAAGCCACCGCAGGATTTTTACTGATATTTTCAGCCTTGCGGCTTTTGCTGTCAGTTGCAAAACAAACAGTACATCCTTCGGAAATATAGCCCACAGTATGCACCAAAGGTTTAGCGGCCGCGGTAACTGTTGCCAGCCTCAAATAAAGGTGGACCTTGAGGTAGGAAGCTATTTGTTCTTTAACGGCAGCCATGGTACTTCTCCCTTTGAAAAGTAATTGTTTGCACAATGCCGGCCTGCATCGGTATGGTATCTCTAATTGTATACTGCTATTATAGGATAGTGGCAGGGAATAATCATCAGCTTTTTATGAGGCTGGATTTGATAACTCCATCATGCTCTTGAAAAGGAATTTCGTATTGTGACAGAGAGAGGCATAATGGGAAATTTTCTGGGAATGATAATAGTTCTGGGTGGCTTGCTCTATGGCGCCTTATGTCTCTACCTCTTCCTCATGCAGGCTAAACTTCTGTATTATCCCGATGTCCCCTCAAGGTATTTGACTGCAAGTCCTGCCGATATTGGGCTGGAATATGAGTCTGTTACCATAACTACCAGAGATGAAGTAATGATCAACGGCTGGTTTATACCAGCCAATCAGGAGAGGGGCACACTTCTTTTTTTCCATGGCAATGCTGGAAATATCTCCCACCGGCTTGATTCCCTGAAAATCTTTAATGACCTTGGCCTGTCAACCTTTATCATTGATTACCGGGGGTACGGCCGCAGCCAGGGGGCGCTTTCAGAGCAGGGCACCTATATGGATGCAGAGGCTGCCTGGAGCTATCTCACGGAATCAAGGAAGATCCCGGCCCGGCAAATCATTGTATTCGGCAGATCCCTGGGAGGGGCCATCGCTGCCCATATAGCTGCAGTGGAGAGTCCGGGGGCGCTTATCCTGGAATCAGCCTTTACGTCGGTACCGGACATGGCTGCCCGGCTGTACCCGATTTTCCCCGTCCGGCTGTTAAGCAGGTTCCAATACAATACAAAGAATACAATTGCTTCTGTTTCATGCCCGGTATTGATTATCCACAGTCGGGATGATGAAATAATTCCTTATGATAACGGGAAAAAACTCTATGAAAGTGCCAGGGAACCAAAAAGATTTCTTGAGATACAGGGGGGCCATAATGAGGGTTTTCTGGTAAGCGGCATGGCTTATACCGGCGGTATTGAAAGCTTTGTTGCTGCAAGCCTTCCTGTACAGACAAACAGTGAAACTGCTCCGGCAGGGGAGTAATGGCAGATTATTCTTCACCGCCTTCGGTTTTCGGCAAAAGAAGAACAACGAGTATGAGCGCCAGGGAAACAGGAGGGATCCAGTAAAGGATATGGATGAGAGCTGCAACCAGATCAAAGGTTTTGCCGGTGGCATAAGGCCCTATGGGCTCAGTCTGTTGTGGGGCAGTGAAGGCTTTCTTGTGGGTTCGCCTCGCCAATGACATGCTTATGTCCCTTATTTTTTCATTGTGGGGGAGCAGCGAGCCGCCTGCTATATACATTATCAGGAAGACATCTCTTTGTTTCTCGGCATACTCGGTTATGGACATGCCGAAATAGGGTATGCGCGCTATGGAGCCATACAGTGTACAGTTCAAGTACAATGAAGCGATTAATAATAAAATGGTAAAAAAGAGGATGAATGATCGCATGTAATGTTGATAATAAAGTCTGAGCTTTTCTTGTGGTAAATAAAATACAATGTGTATTTATTAAATGAAACGTTGAAAATTAAAAGATTTTTTTGATAAAATGCGCCTGGTTTTGCTTTTAATAATGTTCCTGAAATAAAGTCAAGGTGCCTGGCCTGCAATAATTAGGATTTTAAAAGGGGGTTTATGTCATGGGCGTCATGGATTTTTTCAAATCGGTTCCAACTATGAGCGCTGAAGAGGTGCGGCGGTTTATTGCTGAAAAAAAACCTGATGAATATAATCTGGTGGATGTGCGCCAGCCGGGAGAATACGAGAGAGACCATATACCTGGCGCAAATCTTATTCCAATGGCGGAACTGCAGTCAAGACTGGCTGAGATTGATCCTGAGAAGCCGACCATCACTTACTGAGCCGCAGGTGTGCGCAGCCGGTCGGCTGCTACCCTTCTGCTTGGTGCCGGGCTGAAAAATGTATACAGTATGGATGGCGGCATACGCGCATGGCAAGGGATGGTTGCCCATGGGCAGCCGGAAGCGGGTATGGCTTATTTTACGCCGGCGGCAAATTTCGAAGAAATTGTCGGGTTGGCCTGGGCCCTGGAAGAGGGTTCAAAGCTTTTTTACCAGGGTGTTTCCGAAAATTTCAGCAATGATAAAGAAATACATACAATGTTCGGCTGGCTGGTTTCTGCAGAGAAAAACCATGAGAAGCACCTGCTGGAAACCTATGAATCCCTGACTGGAGAAAAGCCCGATTTTACAAAACTGCGGTCCAAATTCACATCCATGGACGAATCGGTTATGGAGGGAGGCATTCCGGTAAAGGAGGCCTTGGCATGGGTTAAGGATAAAGATGTTAGTGAAAGCCTGGAATTGGCCATTGCCATGGAGGTAAATGCTTTGGATTTATATATTAAAATGAGCAGATCAATAGAGGATGAGAAGGCGCAACATATTTTTAAGAAACTATCTGAAGAGGAACAGACCCACCTTGAGAAGCTGGCTGCTCTGTTGGATAAAAAGCTGTAATTTAGAGGTTTATAAACTAATACCGCTAAACAGAGCCTGATGATTTATTGTGGGGGATACTGGAGGCCCCAACG
>JAWVYE010000157.1:0-4934 GCA_033722905.1 Desulfobulbales bacterium | reverse complement strand
TGCGCCGGTTGGGTTGCTGACAAGGTTAAGCTCCAAGTCTGAACCTGGCCGGCCATAGCCAAGTTCGTTTAATTTTTTCAAGGTATTGATGGAAGTTGTAAAGGAGCTTTCTCCTCTTTGTGCTTCTGCCTGCGCTTCATTCAAGGAAGGCAATGAGGCTGTTACAGTAACTTTGTTGTCGGCCAGGAGTTGCAGCAGCGTCATTTTGTCCCCTGCGGCAATGGCAGTAAGGTTGGACCGGAGAATGAGTTTGTCGGTCAAAGGCGCCAGTTCAGCGATCAGTTTCAGGATATGGGGGTTCATTTCCGGTGCCCCACCGGTAATATCTATTGATTTGAAAGAAAACCTGCCGGCCAGGCCGATAACCTCGTCAACTGTTTTTTCACTCATGATCTCGGACCGTAAAGGCCCGGCGTCAAGATGACAGTGTTTGCAGGACTGGTTGCACAGCAGCCCAACATTGATCTGCAATGTATCGCAACCTACCCTGGTGAGATCTTTTCCACGGGAGGTTAGATTATTATTGAAGGTTTCAAGCGCAGGTATCTGGAATAGATTACTGCACAGGTTTTCAGCTGGTTGCAATCGAGGCATGTTGAAAATATTAGAGAGATATTTTTCCTGCAACGTTACGCATCTGAACGCCATGTACCAGAGAAGCGCCGCCTCTGATAGCGGTTGCGACATGAATGGCTTCAGTCATCTCATTGACGTTTGAGCCTTTTTCCAGGCAATCCTGGGTATATGCATCTATACAATAAGGACATTGTACTGCATGGGCAACTGCCAGGGCAATAAGTGATTTTTCTCTCTGGCTCAGTTCTCCCTCGGCAAAAACTGCACTGTAGTAGGCAAAAAACTTTTGGCCGAGTTCGGGGGCGCCTTCACTTATTTCAACGAATTTTGGTAAATCTTTGGGTTGGTAGTATGTCTCCATTTTTACCTCGCAGATTACTTGACTTGATGAATTGATTATTATCTTCATATATACAATTATTGTAACATTATTTAATGTTCCGGGGATAAGAGGTCAAGAAAAACCAATGGATATTATTATTAATAATACTCAGCAGGCGACAGGAGATGTGGTTTGCTGCCGCCGTCATAACCGTAGTCTGCTTTATCCCCAATCTCTTCCAGGAATTCCGCTTGGATGCAGGCGTATGCGGCAAAAAAAGGGTCTGCAGACAGGAAATATGCGAAATTAACAACCTGCAGGTTCTTATCTGGAATATGCTGATACCAATTGTTAATGAATTGTTTTTTTCTGTAAAAATTATTATCAAGGCAGTTATTAACTGATATCCGGGAGCATAAAGCCGAATACGGCAAAGCGGCGGTGCCCCGGCACACGCTCCATGAAATGACTGCCGGAATACCTGGGACTGACTGACCGGACAACAGATGGAAAATAAAAATTTCATAGTCAAACATATAGAGAACCTGGGCTCCAACACCCTGTATTTCGTTTCGGATGTCGGCAGAATGGGTTTATTTCTTTTATTCACCTTATTCGGACTTTTTAAGCGTCCTTTCCGTCACAGTGCCCTGCTAAAGGAAATCAAACTGATCGGGGCCAATTCATTTCTGGTAATATTTTTTACAGCACTATTCACCGGCATGGTCCTGGGGGTCCAGGGATATTATACCCTCAGCAAATTCGGTTCAGAAGGATTGCTGGGGTCTGCTGTGGCCCTGACCCTTATAAGGGAGTTGGGGCCGGTTCTTACCGCTCTCATGGTCACCGGCCGGGCCGGGTCGGCAATGTGTGCGGAAATAGGCATTATGAGAATATCACAGCAGATTGATGCCCTTGAATGTATGTCCATTGATCCTTACCGTTTTCTGATCACGCCAAAGTTTCTGGCCACCATGATCGCCGTGCCGCTGCTGACGCTGATGTTCAATGTGGTCGGTATCTTTGGCGGTTATTTCACCGGGGTCATACTGCTTGATGTCAATCCCGGTGCTTTTATGACAGGCCTGGAGCAGAGTGTGCTCAACAAGGATATAAACCTGGGGATCATCAAGTCGTTGGTATTTGCCCTGATAATTGTCTGGGTCTGCACCAGCAGGGGATTTCAGCTGGAGAAGATACGTTTTTCCGGATTCGGGGCCGAGAGTGTCAGCCGGGTGACAACCCAGGCAGTGGTGCTCTCGTCGATCAGCATCCTGATCTGGGATTATCTGCTGACCGCCATGTTGCTGTGATTATTGGGGCTGAAGAAGGAATTGGTGGAGCTGGTTTTCCATGACTAAACCGATCATTCAATTTGTTGATGTGCACAAATCCTTTGAGTCTGCGACCGGTGGCATCCATAAGGTCCTTAAAGGAGTGGATTTCGGCATTATGCCGGGGATGACAACGGTCATAGGTGGCGGCAGCGGCCAGGGAAAAAGCGTGGCCATCAAGTTGATTCTCGGCCTGATGCAACCTGACTCAGGCCAGATACTGGTGAATGGTAAGGATATTACTGTCATGGACCGGGGTGAACTCAGTGAGGTCAGGAAAGATTTTGGTGTCCTTTTTCAAAACGTTGCCCTGTTTGACTCTCTGACAGTCTTTGAGAATGTTGCCCTGCCGCTGAGGGAAAAGACTAAACAAAACAAAAAGGAGATTCATGAGAGAGTGACCTCTTCTTTAGCCCAGTTCGGCCTGCAAGGGCATGAAGATAAATTTCCAGCCCAACTGAGCGGCGGCATGCAGAAAAGGGTAGGGCTTGCCAGGGCTTTGCAATTAGAGCCTAAAATAATGCTGTTTGATGAGCCGACGACAGGGCTGGATCCGACCAGATCACTGGAAATTTACCGTTTATTTCATAAAATACAAAGGGAGTTGGGGTATACTTCAATTATTGTCAGTCATGATATACCGAAAATATTCAACCTGGCGGACCGGATAGTTGTCATGCATGACGGGAAAGCCAAGGTCTTTAATTCCTCCGAAGAGATTCAATGGAGCAATGATCCGGTTATCCAGGATTTTGTGCAGGTGACCATGGGGCATATATATCAAAGCAGACAGGAAAATGAATAATGAAGAAAATTACCACTGAATTTATTGTCGGGCTGTTCATGCTTGCGGGCTTTCTGGCTTTTGCTTATCTTTCATCGCAGATGGGCGAATTTTCCATTTTCAGCCTGGAAAAAAATTATCAGCTGGAGGCGGAATTTGATAATGTCTCAGGCCTCAAGGTCGGCGCAACTGTTGAGATAGCCGGTGTAACCATTGGCAAGGTTTCGGCAATTTCACTGCAGGGTCAGGACCTGGCCAGGGTGATAATATTAATTAACAGTGGCGTTGAGATTACTGCTGATGCCATAGCCTCCATCAGAACCCAGGGGCTCATTGGGGATAAATACATTAAGATAATCCAGGGGGGAGATGAAGAGAAGCTGACCGATGGCGGCGTGATATTTGATACGGAATCATCAATAGACATTGAAGAGCTGGTCAGCAAATATATTTTCGAAAGTGATTAATAATTGCAGAAATGTGTCATACATAAAAAGTTTCAGGCAAATTTTCTTCGGGAACCGGATAGAGTGAAAAAAGATATAGTCATATTTGCAGTAATAATCTGCCAGCTGTTTCTCTTGGCTTCATTTTCCCGGGCCGCCGCTGATAATCAAGCGCCGGAAAATGAGCAGGCCAGTGTGTCTGCAAACCAGAAAGATGAAAGATCAATTGATGCCGGGGATGACGCCTGGGAAGAAGAGTGGGACGATTCGGCGACAATAGCCGATCCCCTGGAACCTATCAACCGGTTCTTTTTCCATTTCAATGACAAGGTGTATTATTGGTTTTTAAAGCCTGTCGCCAGGGTATACTCAGGATTGTTCCCGGATGATTTTCAGATTATCATAAGGAACATATTTGATAACCTGCAAACCCCGGCAAGTGCTGTCAGCTGTTTATTGCAGGGCAGAGTGACGGATTCCTTTCAGGAGGTGGCGCGCTTTACCCTTAACTCCACGGTCGGTATTCTGGGAGCGGGGGACTTTGCCGGAGATGTTCTTGGTCTGCCCCCCTCCAACGAGGATATCGGCCAAGCACTGGCCTTTTATGGTTTAGGTGGAGTATTTTATATACACTGGCCATTTCTCGGCCCTTCCAATGTCAGGGATACGCTGGGATTCATCGGTGACGGTTACCTGCATCCCTATTATTTTCTCGATGCTGAACAGCATGTGACTATCGGGGCCAGGATTTTTGAAAGGGTTAACTACACCGCCCTCACCATGGGTGATTATGAGTTGTTTACCTCAACTGCTTTGGACCCTTATGCAGCTGTTAAGGATGCTTACCATCAGTATAGACAAGGGTTAATAGAAAATAAATAAAGCGTAAGAGAGGATTGGGTATTTATGATGGGCAAAAATGTTTTTCAGCAGGAAAGATTCAAAGTTGTTCTGCTGCTTCTTTTATTAGTTATTTTTGGGGCAAAGGGCAGTGCACTCTCAAAAGATGGTCCCATGGACCAGCTGCAAAGATCGGTTGATGAAATACTGAAAATTTTACAATCGGCAGAATTAAAGGTTCCTGAAAAGAATGCTGAACGCAAACAGCTTATTTTGAGTGTGGTCACCGAAATGTTTGATTTTCAGGAAATGGCAAAAAGCTCTTTGGGAAAGAACTGGAGTAGTATCAGCACTGCAGAGCAGGATAAATTTGTCGACCTTTTCACCCGCCTTGTCGAGCAGAGATATATTGGCAAGATAGACGCATACAATAACCAGAAAGTTGTATACAAAAAGGAACGTGTACAGGGAAACAAAGCCATAATTTATACTGACATAGTGGATAAGGATCTTGAAATTCCCATAGATTACCGGCTTAAGGAAAAGCAGGGTAAATGGTTGATCTATGATTTAAAAATTGAGAATGTCAGCCTGGTTGCAAATTATCGCAGGGATTTTGATTCAATTATGAG
>JAWVYE010000156.1:0-4946 GCA_033722905.1 Desulfobulbales bacterium | reverse complement strand
GCCTGGAAGGGTTATCGTTGCCTGAAGAAGATGTCGTCATGTTGTGAAAATTTGCCGGGAGGTAAACCCTGTGTTATTAATTATGAAATACCATTATTAATAATTGTTTAAATGATTTGGGAGTAATTATCAAGTGTAAGTATATTGCGGTGTGCGGGAGACATTTCTTATCGATGCCGGGTATCAATAGATAAAACGGAGCATCATCATGCTTATATATACGCTGCCGCTGATTGGTGCGCTTATCGGCTGGCTGACAAATTACATTGCCATAAAAATGCTTTTTCACCCCAAAGATGAGGTGAAGATCTTCTTTATTCCCGTGCAGGGCGTCTTCCCCAAAAGACAGAAGGATTTTGCCCGCAAGCTTGGCCAGATTGTCTCAGAAGAGTTGGTTTCGGCCGAGGAAATTACTGCCCATCTTAAGGAAAAGGCGACCTCAGAGGCAATTATCAACCATATTGCCCAACGCCTGGAAGAAGGGCTATCTTCCCGCCTGCCCCGCGCTTTTCCCATCCTGGCCATGGTGCTGTCCAGCGACATTACGGCAAAGATCAAAAGTTTTCTCGGCGAGCAGATCGGCAGCCTCAACGAGGAACTGGTGGAAAAGTTAAGCGGTGAACTGGAGGAGGAGCTTGATGTTCACAGGCTGGTGGAGGAAAAGGTGGCAGCCTTCTCCAGTGATAAACTGGAGGAAATTCTTTTTTCAATAATGCGGCGCGAATTCAAATTTGTCGAAATGGTCGGGGCGGCCCTGGGTTTTTTAATAGGCGTGGCGCAGGTTTTGTTGCTGTCGCTGCCCTATTAGACAGCAGGGGTCAAGGAGTCGAGGTTTCAAGGGGCCAAGGGTCACAGAGCTGTTATTTCAATTTGAAACCTGCTTGCCTTAATTTCAGCTCCTGGCCGGATGCAGGTCTGCGTCTGATTTCAGGCCCGGAATGGAGACGTTCCCCTTCCGGGTGGGAATGGTTTCCTGCGCCAGTAATTCCTCAGCCGACTTGTCAGACCTGATGGTAAAGCCTGCATCAACGATCATCTGCAGGGTCTCCTTTCTGCTTTTCCCCCTGGTGTTGAGATAGCCGTCCATAAAAAGTGAGTTTGCCGGATAAAGGCTCATCACTTCCATTGAGCGCAGGTGATACTCCCTGCCTGCTGCGGTGCGGATCTCTGCCTGGGGATTCAGAAAACGGAAAAGGCAGAGAATTCTTAAACAATATTGTGGCGATAGGTTTTGCGCCCTTGCAAGCTTGTTGCCCGCTATAGGCAGCAGATAGTTGATGGGAATCGACCTGGCCTCCAGCTCACGCAGCATGAGTGCCAGTTCTATCAGTTCTTCAGGCGTTTCGCCCATGCCGGCAATAATACCGGAACAGACTTGCAGGCCTGCTTTTCGTGCTGCCTTTAATGTACTGAGACGGTCTGCAAAGGTATGGGTTGAGCAAATTTTTTCATATTGCCTGGCAGATGTGTTGAGATTATGGTTCAAGCGGTCCAGCCCTGCCCTTTTCAACAGCCTGGTGCTCTCTTCATCCATGATACCGGCCGATACGCAAACCTCTATGGGATACCGGGCTTTGATGTTTTCGATCAGGCCGGCTATCCGTTCAGCTCTCTGTCTACTGGGCCGCCGGCCTGCATACACCATGCAATAGCGATGGGCGCCGGCCCTGTAGGCATGTTCTGCCTCAGCGATTATCTCTGCTGCTGATTTTTCCGTGTACGTTGTTATCTCTGCTGAGCTGTCTTTGGACTGCGGGCAGTAATTGCAGTCTTCAGAGCAGAGGCCGTTGCTCACATTGTTGATTATATGAACGGTGATTTCTTTGCCGTGAAAATGCTTACGGACTTGATAGGCCGCCGCCAACAGCGGCAGAAGTTCAATCCTGTTGTCACTGAGCAGGTTTTCGCATGTTTCCTGCGGCAGAAGCTCACCACTTATAGCTGCCTCGGCCAGGTTCTGGTACCAGTGTCCATCGATTTTCATGCTCATGATCCTTTACAAAAAATTTTCCTGTCAACCAAAGAAAATAAATACGTTTTTCCGGTTGTTGGTGTATTCTATGTATATACGCATTTGTCAAGAGTCGGGCAACGGGTTTATTGCCGTTTTATAAAAGGAATTGCCGGAAATCATAAAATTCTCTTGAATGGAAGGAAAAACATGGCAAAACATTCTGTAATAGTGTTCAAACCATACCCCATGGCAGCCGGTGACAAAATACATATTGCCGGCGGCCCGCGGGCGGGAGACTGGGAAATAGTCGGGGTCGGTGAGCGCAAGGTCAAGCTGCGCTGCCCGGTCAGCCACAGGGAGTTTGAATGGGATCGTTTCTGTTATTTTGCCGGACAGGAAAAAGACAGGGAATGGCCGCAAGAGAGTTGACCGCAGCTCCCCCAATAAAATCATGTAAAGGAGTTCAGGATGGAAAAATTTACCCTTAATTACCACTTGAAGCTGCAGGAAATGTGCGACTGCTACATGGAGACCGATTTTCTCGCAAATTTGCAGGGGATGGCAGGTCTTGAATCTGCGGATGTTGAGGAGGACGCGATCAAGTACCTTGCCCTGGCAATCATGTTTGCCATCAGTGAAAAGGCTGAAAAACTGTCCCTGAAACAAAAGGGCGGGGAACTTTCCGCATCGATACAGAATGACTCCAAGGAAATGCTGCCGGTCCCGGCCCGGGCGGTTATGGACAAGGTCTTTGCTATCATGCGGACGATCCTGCATATAGAGGAAGACAAAGGTGAAATGCCTTTCTCACTGGGCCTTAGAACCGGAGAAGTCAATGTGCATGTCAGGGTCAAAAGAAAAGAGAACAGCCAATCCTTGAAGATCAAGTTTCCAACACTGTGACAGGCAAAACAATTTTTGCGACCATTAACAAATTGATCCTGGCATCCGCCTCACCGCGCCGAAAAAAGATGCTGGCCGAACTTGGCCTGGATTTTGAGGTCATGCCGGCTGAGGTTGACGAGGAGCCGCAGCCGGCGGAGCAGCCGGAAAATTTCGTGCACCGGGTTGCCCTTGAAAAAACCGTTGCGGTCGGGGCCGCCTATCCCCATGCCTGGGTTCTTGGAGCCGATACCATTGTTGTCCTTAAAGGTGACATCCTCGGCAAGCCCACGGATGAACAGGATGCCCTCGAAATGCTCATGCGGCTTTCAGGGCGGATGCACAGGGTATATACCGGTTTCTCCCTGCGGCGGCAACAGGACAATATTTGCGTCAGCCGGATTGTTGCCACTGAAGTTTATTTTTCCGCCTTCAGCGCCAAAACCGCAAAAGCATATGTGGCTACCGGTGAGCCCCTTGATAAAGCCGGGGCTTACGGAATTCAGGGGCGTGGCGGTGCACTGGTTGAAAAAATAACCGGTTCCTGCAGTAATGTTGTCGGCCTGCCACTGGCTGAAACAATTGCAGAGCTCTTGCAGCATGGGGTAATTGAACCGCAGTAAAAGATGATTATCCTGCCCCGGATGCGTGCTGACTGCAATCATGGGAGTTATCTATACTCCGGTTACAATTTTTCCAGGTATAATTTTCGGGCCGTCACCAAGTATCAAACCCTCCGGGATATTTTAACTTCGGAGTTCTCTGGCAACCTGAAAATTTGACTTTGAATCCGCCGCCAGCCAGGCACAGTCGGCAGCTCTTAACAAGCATTTGCTGCAGAGACAGCTTTCATCATAATGGTTCTTTCTCGTCACCGGTTTCGTCTCCGGGAAATGCAGCAAAATAATGCGGTGCCGGGGTATTCGGCCCCTGTTTTTTTAATTGCCTATCATACCAGAGGAATTGCCGGCAGAAACCGCGGATAATCCGCGCTTCTTTGGCCCGCAGGCCCACTCTGCCCAGAAAATGCCTGATGTTTCTGATCCAGTAACTGCTGTCATTGGTTCTCAGAAAACCGATGGTATTGAGCAGTTCTTCGACGTGATCATACATGCCCTCAAGTTCATGGGAGCTTGCCAGTTTCGGGCTGTAGTGCATGGCTTTTGGGGAATACATGATGCCCCAATAGAGTTCATATGACAAAATGGCGACAGCCTGTGCCAGGTTCAATGATGAAAAGTCGGCCGTCGGTATGGTTACCGTTGTCTGGCAGTACTTGAGGTCTTCGTTTGTAAGCCCCCGGTGTTCCGGGCCGAACAGCAGGGCTACGCGGTTGTTTTCCAGGAGAGGCAGGATGGTGGGCAGCATCTGGCGGGGGCTGTTCTCAATTCGCCTTTTTCTGCCCTGCCTGGCGGTTGTGCCCACCACATGGGAAAACGGCTCCAGGGCATCCTTGAGGTTGCTGAACAGTTCGAGTTCTTCAATGAGATGCGCAGCCTTATGGGTTGCCATGCGCAGCATCTTTTCTTTATCCGGTGTTTCCCGGCGTACTACGATCAAGCGGGGTATTCCCATATTCATGGCACAGCGGGCAGCAGCCCCTATATTCTCCGGATATTTCGGCTCCATGAGGACAATGGCCAGGTTGTCAAGGAGGTGCTGCTCTGGTTTCTTGCCGGAAGACTCTTTCATAGCTCAATTTTTTTATACCCGGGACAGGGTAAAATAATCAGCAATGACAATACACTCTTTTCCCTGGCTTCCTTGCCCCTTGCAGCTGCCACCGCCGGTTGTTGCTGACAACCTACCCTTGCCATCACTCTCACTCACTCCAACTCAAAGCTAATCCTCTGCTGCCTGGAGTCAACACCTGCCACCTTTATTCTTACCAGGTCGCCGATCTGGTAGACTTTGTTGGTGCGAGAACCAACCAGCCGGTAGTGGCTCTCGTCGAACCGGTAATAGTCGTCTTTAAGTTTTGCTATTTCTACGGCACCGCTGATAAAATGATCCAGCAGCTCAATGAAAAGGCCGAAGTCAGTGACTCCCGAGATTATCCCCTCATATGTTGCCCCGATTTTCTCCTCCATGAACCGCACCTGCAAACGTT
>JAWVYE010000155.1:0-4961 GCA_033722905.1 Desulfobulbales bacterium | reverse complement strand
TGTCAATAGGTTCTCTCCATATCAATTATTCACCGGCAGGACTTGTGCAAAAAAAAATCAAAAATATTGAAATTGCTGATCTGCAATTTTATCTTGAGCTGCTGGACAGAAAATTGACCATACCCGGCTTGGCTGAAAGCCTGCCTGACAGCAAGGAGCAAAAGGCGTTAAAAGGGCTCATGCTGCCCATGGACCTGGAAGAGATGCAAGTAAAAAACAGTGCCCTGAATATCGGAATTGACGGCAGACAGTTTTTCATCCCCTTTGACCTGGTCCTGAAGCAGAAATTTTCTGGCAGGTCATCATATTATACGGCAGTGATGCGTATATTCCCCGCCTCTGAAAAAATCGCTATAGCAGCGGATATAAACCTTGAAACCGGCACCGGACTGGCAAAACTTACAGCAGATTCCCTTAAAATTGAAAAATTTACCGACTTGCTCAATACCATTGCCGATATTGAAATATCCGGCCTGGGAAATATTGACGCAGACTGGGAAATAAGTTTGCCGACATTGAAAATGAATTCAGCACACCTGACTCTCAGCCTGCATCCTTTTCATCTTAAATTCAAAGATTTTGAAATAAAAACACAACAAGACGGGCTACAGCCTGAACCAGTGCAATTAACCCTGGAATTTGAAGAAGATCTTAAATTCAAGGTTGAAAATATTTTCCTGACCAGGCCCATCCGGGTTAAACTGGCGACCACCGGTGTTTTTGGTTCAGCGGCAGAAAAAATATCCGGTTCAGGAATGTTTTTGCTGAGCCTGTTGCAAATACCCTCTATGAAACTGCTGGCCCCCCTGGAGGTAAATGGGATTGCTGATTACGGATATAACCGGGACACGCGCGCCTGGTATTTCGACATTAAAGAAAATACAGCAGCAGCCCGGCAAAACATCAGGTTGCAATATAATGACAGCGACGTAGTGCTGGGTGCACAGGAATTTTCTCTATCCGGAAACGGTGTGGCCGGCAACGGTACGGTTAAATTTTCTGCAGCATTTCCAGAAAGCAGGGTTAATCAAAAGAATATCAGGGGGAATGCAGGTCTTTTATTAACGGGTGATGCTTTCATTCGATCGGGCCCTGCTGCTGATGGGCAACAAATCGAGGCAGCCGGTCTTTTAACAGTCGATAAAGGAACAGTGCTGCTGCAGGACAAAGAGTTTGCCTTACAGGATATACAGGGCGCCATCCCCTGGCAGTGGCCTGCCTCCGCCCGGGAAAGAACAGGCAGTATCAGTATTGCGGATATGATTTGGAAAAATACAGCGCTTGGCGGTTTCAGCTCCGGCATAACCCTGCAGGATACGACTTATTCTCTGCACGGCAGCTATAAGAGCAGTCTGCTGGATGGACTGGTTCTGGACCTATACGGCCGCGCCGGACTCTCTAATGGGAAATTGACGGCCAGCCTGGAAGTACAAACCGGGTCAGCTTTATTCTCAGCAGGTGAACTGGGAAGGATTGCCCCGGCGCTTTCACATACAATGCTGAAAGGAAGGCTTGATCTCCAAGGTGCCTTCAAGTATGACGGAATAAAGTTAAAGGGTGATATACAGGGTAATTTGCAGGATGGCAGACTCCAGTTTACAAAGAAAAAATATGTTTTCGAAGACATAGCCCTGGCTGTAAAACTGCCTCACCTGCCGCAAATCAGAACCGGTCCCGGTCAGCAACTGCGCTTTGCCAGGGCTTCACTGGAAAACATTTCCTTTTCTGACGGAAAAGTTGTCTGGCAACTCGAACCCGATAAGACTCTGTTTGTCGAAAATTCAATTTTTCACTGGGCCGGCGGCAATATTCAGGTTAATGACCTGAGATTAGCGCCGGGCAAAGATCACCAGTTTGTCAGTATTTTATGTGAAAAACTCAATCTCATTGAGGTGTTGCAGCAGCTTGGCATTGAAAATGCTGCCGGAGAGGGAACTGTAAGCGGAAAAATTCCCGTGCTGTTGAAAAAGAAGACCATAGAATTCAAGAACGGCATCCTCTCATCGTTGCCGGGAGAAGGAGGCAGGATCAGGATAGCAGCCTTTGATATGCTCGCTGCCGGTATACCGAAAAACGCTCCCCAGTTCGGACAGATTGACTTTGCGGCGGAAGCCTTGAAGGATTTTCAGTACAATCGGGTTACACTGCTGCTCAACACTGAAGGTGAAAACCTGCTCATGCAGATGCAGATGGAAGGCAAACCATTAAAGCCTCTGCCGTTTACCTATGACAGTAAGACAGGAATTTTAAAGCGGGCGGATAATGCAAAACAGGGTATTACGCAACCCATCCGACTCGATGTGAACTTACGTCTTCCCTTGAACAGGTTATTGGGTTATAGTGGTAAGATACAGGAAATATTGGATAAAATTCAATAATTGCAATGAAGCTCTTGCCTCTTGCATGAAAATGACATACAAATGTTTACTGCAATTCTATGCCAGTTTTTGCCAATCAAAGTGAATCTAAGGTGAACTTTATGAAAAAAATGCTATGTGCTGCATCGCTGTTCATTCTATTCCTTGGGGCCGGCTGTACCAAGCATCAGGTCGAAACCAAAAGTCAGGTTGAGGTGGCACCGGTGGAAGTAAAACCCATCCATATAACCATTGATGTCAATATCAGGGTGGATAAGGCCCTGGATGATTTTTTCTCGGACATTGATGAGTCAGCTGGGAAAATTAAATAATTTGCTTTACCAGTCATGAAGTTGTTGACATAAGGAGAACGATAATGAGAAAAAAATCAGCATTTTATACAGTTATAGCCTTATTTGTATTAGCAGTATTCAGCACGGAGGGTATGTGTTTTGCAGGTGCCGGCGACATCAAGGCAAGGATGCAGGAGCGGCTGTCGGCCATACAGGAGTTGAAATCTGCAGGCGCTGTTGGTGAAAACAATAAAGGCTTTTTGGAGTTTGTCCCCGGTGCTGCTCGCAAAATGGAGAGGGTTATTGCAGATGAGAACAGCGACCGCGAGATTGTTTACAGGGCCATTGCCGAACAGCAGAAAACAACGCCGGAGCTTGTTGGCGAAAGGCGGGCGAAACAGATAACGGAGAGGGCCGGCGCCGGTGAATGGTTGCAGGACGAGTCCGGCAAATGGTATAAAAAATAGCTCTGCCTGAAAAAGAATATTTACAAATTGTACAGTCGCGGGATATTCCTGCGGCTGTACTTTTTTATTGTCAGTAAAACATTATGCAAAACCCCCATGACAAAGAGGAGACGGGCGGCTCCCACAACAGTAAAGTTTTTGCCGGTGTTTTGCGGGCAATGTCTGAAGAGTGTATTGAATGCAATATATGTGTTAAGAAATGCGCTTTTCTGCAGAAATACGGAACCCCCAAGAAGATTGCCGACAACTCCAATGCCCGGGATATACATTCCTTGACAATGGCTTTTTCCTGCAGCCTGTGCAGCCTGTGCACAGCGGTCTGCCCGGTCGGCATAGACCCGAAAGAGATGTTTCTGGAGATGCGGCGCTGTGCTGCTGCTTCTGGCAGTAATGATTTTAAAAGACAGCGTCAGCTCCTAAAGTATGAAGAACGGGGTACTTCGCAACGCTATACATTTTACGGTCTTCCCGGAGGCTGTGATACGGTACTCTTTCCAGGCTGCGCCCTGGCCGGTTCGCGGCCGCAGCGCGTTATGCAGTTATATGACTTTTTGCTTGATTATTACGCCAACCTGGGCATTATACTTGACTGCTGCACGAAACCATCACATGACCTGGGCCGCACGGCCTATTTCAATTCCATGTTTTCAGAGTTGCGGCAATATCTCGTCAGCCACGGTATAAAAAACGTTCTTTTAGCCTGTCCCAGCTGCCATGCCGTCTTCAAACAATATGGTGGGTCGTTGAACGCCCGCATGGTTTACGACATCATGGCAGGGGAAGTAAGCCCGCCTGTAACAAAAATCCCGGCCCAACCCGTCACTGTTCAGGATTCCTGCGTTGCCAGGTTTGCAACAGATATGCAGAAATCCGTGCGCAGACTTATCCGTGCCAGGGGACTATTTCATGAAGAAATGAGACATCACGGCAAAAAAACTCTTTGCTGTGGTGAAGGGGGAGGAGCACATTTCATAAGTCCTGAATTGGCCGGAAGCTGGGCCCGGCTCCGCAGAAAAGATGTGAAGAATAGACGTGTCATCACCTATTGTGCAGGCTGTGCCAATTTTTTAAGCAAGGTGGCGCCAACCGCCCATGTGCTGGATCTCTTTTTTGATCCTGCCCCAGCCATGGCAGGACGTGTAAGGGTTGCAAAACCTCCATTCACCTATATCAACAGGATGATGCTGAAATGGAAATTCAAAAGAAAAATGAAGTACGGCTTCAGCAGAGAAAGAACTGATGCCTGCAAAATGCAATAAACAGATTGCTGATTTAAAAAGTTCTACAGCGGGGCAACAATCCCCTTGTTGCTTCTGCATCTTTTTTTTATTATAACCCCAGGACCGGAGACAACCATATTCTTTATTATTCTCAAGCAGGGTGACTGTAATGACTGACATACGAAATGAAAATCTTGAAAATTCTGAAATCGATGAAATAACGCCGGAAGATGTGGAAGAGGAAATAACACCGGAAAGTGTGGAAGATGAAATACCACCGGAAGATGAGGAAATGGAAACCCTTGCCCAAAACCATGGTGAAGAATCCCAAGCACCCTCTGATAATTTCAGGGAAGCAAGTTATGTTGTCCTGTTCATCGCGGCGATTTTTGTTATAAATGCAATGGAAACAGGCAGTTACCGTACACCGTGGCCGGTTGCCATTATCACCGCGATAGTAGGATTCGGTTTATTAGGTTATTCCCTGTTCAGCAAACCCCGGACCGGGTAACATAACCATTTAGTTCCAGCAAAATTTTTCCCCCTGCATGATATCATTTCCTGGCCGGTTCAGATATTGTGCATCATGCAATCAACCGGACATCCCAGATGACTTCTTTTTTT
>JAWVYE010000154.1:0-5002 GCA_033722905.1 Desulfobulbales bacterium | reverse complement strand
TACTATTGTGAAGAATATGTTTCGACCATGTATGATTTTCTGCCGGATTCTGAAAAACTGCATACTGATTTACCCGACACGAAGCTTTTTGACGCTGCAGTTGCAGTTGATTGCGGCGACCGTCACCGGCTCGGCAATGATGCTGAATTACTGTTGCAGATACATCCTTTCATTGTCATAGATCATCATGCCGGTCATAGAGATTTTGGCGATGTGCGCTGGGTGGAGGCTGACCGTTCCTCGACCGCAGAAATGGTTTATGACCTGGCCCTGGCGCTTGATGCAGAGATTTCCTACAATGCGGCCTATTGTCTTTATGCGGCAATTGTCTCCGATACAGGATCTTTTAAATATGAATCAACTTCATCCTATACATTTCATGTTGCCGGTGAGTTGTTAAACCTTGGGGTGATACCGTCTGAAGTCGCCGGCAAGCTCTTTGACAATTATGAAGTAAACCGTTTGCGTCTGCTGGAAAAGGTTCTTGGTTCCCTGGAGCTTCATGCTGATGGGCAGATAGCGGTTATTTACGCTACAGCTGATATGTTTAAGGCCAGCGGTGCCAAACCGGAAGACACCGATGAATTTATCAACTTGCCGCGGGCGCTTCATTCGGTTAAAGTTGCCGTCCTTTTCAAGGAGGCGCAGGAAGGATATATAAAGGTCAGCCTGAGAGCCAAGGGAGAATGCGACGTTTCCCGGGTTGCTTATAAATTTGGCGGCGGCGGGCATAAAAATGCAGCCGGCTATCGGGTTGAAGACAAATCAATGGTTGCAATACGTGATGAGCTTTTGCAGGAACTCAGGCATCGGCTGAAATTGGAATCTCAGGCGGTTTAGAGGTATCTTTGATGGTAATGACGGCATACGAGACAGAAAAAACACTGGATCTGCAGGCGAAAGACAGGACCCAGTCCCTGACCGGCAGGGACACGGCATCTTTAGCCGCAGGGGTCTTGCCGCTGTGCAAACCTGAAGGAGTAACTTCTTTTCGTATGGTGCAGCTGGTGCGCCGGATTCTGGGCATAAAAAAGGTCGGCCATACGGGAACCCTTGATCCATTTGCCTCGGGTGTGCTTGTGGTTTGCGCCGGACGCCCGGCAACCAGGCTCATCCCAGAGCTCATGGAGGGAGACAAGGAGTATGAGGCAATCCTGCAGTTGGGTGTTTTAACGGATACGCATGACCCTGAAGGAAAAGTTATTGCAAAGCGGCAAGTGCCTTTGTTATCAGCAGAGGATATTAGCGATTGTCTGGCACGGTTTACCGGGGAACAGCTGCAGAGACCGCCGGCATATTCCGCTTTAAAGCACAAGGGGAAACCTTTATACTATTATGCCCGTAAAGGTATGGAGGTAAAAAAAGAGCCGCGTTTGATAACCATTAAAGAATTGCATTGTCTTGGCCTGGACAGAGAAACTATAGCGCTGCGGGTTGTCTGTTCAAAGGGCACTTATATCAGAGCTCTTGCTGCGGATATCGGGGAATTCCTGGGATGCGGGGCGCATCTGGCCAAGCTGAAAAGAACGCGCAACGGATTTTTCTCTCTGGATGAAACTATCCCGGGTGAGAAACTGTTTAACAGTGAATCCGGTATACGTCTGCTGGATGCTCATAAAATACCGGTAAATAAAATAAATGAATTACTTGGCGGTAACTGAAAAATAATATATTGAGAATACTCTGACCGGCATGATAGTCTCTCGGGTCCGGCTCTGCAGTTTTTTTTCTGAGTTGACAGGCAGCCGGGCACAAAAGGCTATTGTTGAAACAAAAGACAGGAGGTTAGTTGTGGCACAGCAAGCTGAAAAAAAACATGAAATAATTGAGAAATTCAAAACACATGAGAACGATACCGGTTCTTCTGAAGTGCAAATTGCCCTGCTCAGTGACCGGATCACCTATCTGACGGAGCATTTCAAGGTTCATAAGAAGGACCATCATTCCCGCCGCGGCTTATTGAAGCTTGTCGGCCAGAGGAGAAGGCTCCTGCAGTATTTGAAGCAGAAGGACATTTCCAAGTACCGTGCCTTAATCCAGGAACTCGGAATACGTAAATAGGCGGTAGAAAAGATTCAGCCAAGGCGCTGTTCCCTCTCGGTACCGGAAAAGTCCGGCGCTATCTGTCGGCGGGTTTCCTTGTTACTGAGACCGGCGGACAAGAGATGCCTGCTGGATGGTAATAAAGTGATGTGGGCAAGAACCTTGCCGAAAGTATGAAATAACAGTGATTGCAGCTGAAATAAGCACAAGGTGAATAAATGTATAAAAAAGTTGAAGCCGATATCGGTGGCCGGAAACTGACCATCGAAAGCGGTAAAATGGCCAGGCAGGCAAACGGTTCTGTCCTGGTCACTTATGATGAAACAGTGGTGCTGGTAACGGCAACCGCTGCCAAAGAGCAGAAAGAGAATATGGGGTTTTTGCCCCTGACCATTGAATATCAGGAGCGCTTCTATTCTGTGGGCAGGATTCCGGGAAGCTTTTTCCGGCGCGAGATCGGCAGGCCCACTGAAAAGGAAATTCTTACCTGTAGAATTACTGACCGGCCGCTGCGCCCCTTGTTTGCAAAGGGTTGGATGACGGAAACACAGATTATTGCCACTGTGCTTTCTGCAGATCAGCAGAATGATCCGGATATTCTGGCCCTGACCGGCGCATCCGCTGCCCTGGCAGTTTCTGATATCCCTTTCCTGGGCCCCGTTGCCGGGGTAAGGGTCGGATATATTGATGGACAATTTGTGGTAAACCCGACCAAGGACCAGCTGGAAGTGTCCCGGATGGATATTGTGGTTGCCGGTACCCGTGACGCCGTGGTTATGGTTGAGGGCGGCGCTGACAGTCTGTCCGAGGAGCTGGTTATAGAGGGAATTTTCTATGGCCACCAGCAGCTGCAGAAGCTTCTGGACATGCAGGAGGAGCTGCAGGGTGCCATAGGCAAAACCAAACGCCAGGTCCTAGAACCTGAAATTGATCAATCCCTGGCCCGAAAGGTTAAAGACGTTGCTGCTGACGGGATTACCGAGGTAATCACCACGGTCGACAAAATGGAACGCGGCAGGGCCTATGATGAATTGCAGGCAAGTGTTGTGGCTGAATTGGCAATTGAGAAGGAGGATTGTGCCGATGAAGTCAAAGACCTGTTAAGTGACCTTAAGAAAAAAATGATGCGGGATAAAATAGTTACTGAAAAGTCCCGTATTGATGGGCGCTCCTTCAACGAAGTCAGACCGATCTCCTGTGAGGTAGGCTGCCTGCCCCGTACCCATGGTTCGGCATTGTTTACCAGAGGTGAAACCCAGGCCATAGTAACAGCCACACTCGGCAGTGAAGGCGATGAACAGCGAGTTGAAACCCTGGAGGGCATGTCATATAAACCATTCATGCTGCATTATAACTTCCCGCCCTTCTGTGTTGGAGAAGTACGCTTCCTGCGCGGTCCCAGCAGGCGTGATATAGGGCATGGGGCCCTGGCAGAGCGGGGCATCAGTGCCGTCCTGCCCGCGGCGGATAAATTCCCGTATACCATGCGGGTTGTTTCCGATGTGCTTGAATCAAACGGTTCATCATCCATGGCAACTGTTTGCGGAGCCAGTCTGGCCCTGATGGATGGCGGTGTCCCAATTCAAAATCCCGTGTCAGGCATTGCCATGGGGCTCATCAAGGAGGGGGAGGAAACAGTTATCCTGTCTGATATCCTTGGTGACGAAGACCATCTGGGCGACATGGACTTCAAGGTTGTCGGCACGTCTGAAGGAATCACCTCACTGCAGATGGATATCAAGATAAGCGGCGTGACCCGGGAAATCATGAGTAATGCCCTTGCTCAGGCAAAAGAGGGCCGGCTGCATATTCTTGGCAGAATGCAGGAAGCAATCGCAGAACCGCGTGCTGAGATTGCCCCCCATGCTCCCAAGTTTTTCACGGTCAAAATTAACCCGGATAAGATCCGTGATATAATCGGGCCGGGCGGCAAGATTATCAAAGGCCTCAGCGCTGAATTCGATGCAAAAATTGAAGTGGATGATGACGGCAATGTGAACGTGTTTACCCCCAATGGTGAAACTGCTGAAAAGTTGCTTGCCCGTATTGAAGATATTACCGAGGAAGCCAAGGTCGGCAAGATTTATGATGGTATCGTTAAAACCATCAAGGATTTCGGGGCCTTTGTCGAGATCATGCCCGGTACAGACGGCCTGGTGCACATATCCGAACTGGCTGACAAGCGCGTTGGCAAGGTGACTGATATTGTCAAAGAAGGCGATGCCGTCAAAGTGAAAGTTCTTGAAATTGACAGCCGCGGCAAGATCAGGTTGAGCCGTAAAGCGGCGCTTGCTGAAGAGAATAAATGATGTAAATAGGGCAGGGAACACTATGGCAGCCGGATATACGGTTCCCTGCCTTTTATGGTACCTTCTGCACGAGTCCGGTTTCTTGTTTCATGTTTAATAAAACAGTCCTCCCCAACGGCGTCAGAGTAGTCACAGAATCATTCCGGCATTCAAAGGTCGTTTCCGTAGGTGTCTGGCTGGACGCAGGTTCCAGGGATGAACATGACCTGAACAGCGGTTCTGCACATTTTGTCGAGCACATGCTCTTCAAGGGTACAGGCAAACGTTCAGCCCAGGAAATTGCCCGGGAGTTTGATGTCCTTGGCGGTTCAGCCAATGCATTTACCACCAGGGAAAATACCTGCCTGCACGCCACGGTCATGAATTCAAAGCTCCCCCAACTTGTAGATTTATTTAAGGATATTCTGGAAAATTCCCTGTTTCTGGATATAGAGATTGAACGGGAACGCCAGGTTGTTTTGCAGGAAATAAATATGGTCTAAGATATGCCTGATGACCATATCCATGATCTATTCGCCGCATTGCTCTGGGGTAAGCACCCCCTTGGCAAGACAATCCTCGGCAGCCAGGAGATTGTTGCGGCAATGAACTCGCAGAAGCTCAGGGAATATGTGCGGCAATATTATACAACTGACAAGATCGTTATAGCC
>JAWVYE010000153.1:0-5028 GCA_033722905.1 Desulfobulbales bacterium | reverse complement strand
GCCATCGGGACTCAATGAGCGACTCACCGGCAAGTCCCATCATGCGGTCCATGTTCTGGGCTGAAACACGTACTGCCCTGAGACCATTCTTGTCCTCAACACGCCTGGCGGGCCTTGTTAATTTGCCATGCTTGGGAGGAGGTTCGGCTGTTTTCTCAATAACCTCCTTTATTTCAGTTTGTTGCGGTTCCGGGTCAGGAGTTTTTTCAGGTTGTTTTGGGGGAGGCAGTGTCTGCTTTTCCGCTGTTTCCTGACCAGCGAAATATTGCAGCCTGTTAACCAGTTCATCAATTTCAGTGTCATGATCAGCAGGCAGCTTTCCTGATTCTTCGGCAGGGATATTTGCAATAACCGTTAACAGGTCGACACTCTTAAGCAGACAGTCACTGATATCCCTGTTGATAATAATTCTTTCATTCTGCGCAGCAATAAAGACATCCTCCATGGCATGAGCAAGCTTGACCGCCCCATTCAGTTCAACTATTTTGGCGGCGCCTTTCATGGAATGGGACGCCCGCATCATGGATTCGAGCAATTCATGGGAAGTCGGATCATTTTCAAGGGCAATGATGTCTTCTGTGAGTGATGTGCAGTGGTTTTCCGCCTCCATGCGAAAAAGATCGAGCATTGACATGTCGCTCAGGTCAATGGGTAGTTCGGTAGCTTCAATTTCAGGAGTCTCTGGTTGCGGATCAGTTGTCTCAACGGACCCAACAGGTGTCTCAATACCGGTCTCAGTATCCGGCTTTTCGCCTTTTGCAAGCATTATAAAGGAGTCGACCAGCGAGGAGATTTCTGTTTCCTGTTCAGCAAAGAAGTCTTCAGTGCCGGTATCGGGCACCTGGGATATGGCTTTAAGCATATCAACGCCTTGCAGCATAAGGCCGATTGATTCCTGGTCAAGGGATATTGCTCTGTCCTGGGCCGCAACAAAAACTTCTTCAAGAGCATGGGCTATCCGGACAACAGGATCGAGGCCCACCACCCGGGCAGCTCCTTTTATTGAATGGGCTGCGCGCATGAGTGACTGCTGCAGGCTGGAATCTGAGGGTTCCTGCTCAAGGGCCAGCAGGTCTTCAGAAAGCTGGTCGCATTGATTCTCTGCTTCCATGCGAAACAGGTCCATCATGGACATGTCACCCAGGTTACCGTTGTTGCCGTTCATCATTCCAGATTCTTGGTTAGGGTTTTAAAAAGCGGTTTGTCCTTCAATAGACCGATGTCCTTGCCGTCCAAATGAAGTATACCCATGGTATAAACAGCTTTTGAGCCTGATACTGTAACCGGCAGGTCTTTTAACATATCAGGGGTATAACGGATTATCCCTTTGACCTCGCTAACAGGAAAGGCAATAAGATGATTGTTTTGCCGCACAACCACAAGCCTTTCCAGAGCTATCTGATCCTGCTCTTCGTTTTCTTCTTATATAATCAGTTTCTTCAGCCCCAGGACTCTACCGATTGAAACGCATATCTCCAGACGCCCATGAATGTTGACAAGGCCCCTTAAGACTTTGCTGTCAATATTCGGTATGGAATGAATTGGTCCCATTTTAACGACTTCCTGGATCAAGTTGGCAGGCAGTGCCAGCCACTCACTTCCGGCCCGGAAGACAAAAGCGGATTTTACCCCGGATGCGGTTGCTTGTTTGTCAGTGGAAAGTACTTTTGTCCACTCATTGCGATAATTTTCAGGAGGTGGAGAGCGTAATAACTTGCGGCCGGCCTTGGAAAAAAACTGGCAATTCCTGCAATGGATGACATCCTCCAATTCAGGGCATTTTTCAGGACCGGTACTCCAGGTCCCGATGCGGTTCCAGCAATCATCAATTTTTAAATCGTTTGTCGGCATTCCTGCTCCGCTTACCTGTACTCTGTGTGGTGCTTAATCAACTGTTTTGCTTTTGCTGTTGACCGGGTTTTTCCTGCAAGCGTTCAACTCTTTTTCTCAGCAGTTCCGCTTCTTTTACGTTTCCTGCTTTTTCAGTCAGGAGACTGAGAAAGAGCAGGGATTCTTCATGGTTGGGATCAAGATAAATAGCCTTGCGGAATAACTTTTCCGCCTGAACAGTATCATCTTCAGTATTATGAATTATGCCGAGAAGATAAAAAGCCTGGGCCGAGGACCCATACTGGCTTAAGAACTCTTCACATATTTCAGTGGCCTTTTCGAGTTCTCCCTTGTCAGCTAACTCGTGTGCCAGCTCCAGGTCAGGTTTTTTAGAGTCCCTGTTTTTTTGGAAAGGGTACTTGTGTTTAAAAGATCGGGGTTTCAGCTTATTTTTCTTTATTTCTTCCGGAGCAGGAGCTTTCCTCTCGGCCCTTAGTTGCTGCTCGGGCTTTTTATAAAAGGCAAAAGACTGCTGGAAGGGAGCAGGCATGAAAGGGGATTCACGCAGGAGATTGGCTTCTGCATGACCGACAAAAAGGATGCCTGTCTTATTGAGAATATTGTAAAGAGTTGTAATAGCCTGGTGTCTGGAGAGTGCGTCAAAATATATCAGGACATTCCGGCAAAATATAACATCAAACGTGCCCAAACCCTGCATGAATACATTGTTTAAAATATTGCCATGATGGAAGTGCACCTTTTTACGGACATTTTCATTAAGAATGTTTTCTTTCTTTTTCTTTGTAAAATAATTTGTTCTGTAAGCAAGGTCCGACCCACGGAAAGAATTTTCAGAGTAAACACCTTTTTTTGCTCTGGCAATTGCACGGCTGCTGATGTCAACTGCATGGATGGTGAATTTTTCAGCCGGCCACCCTGAACTCAGGAGGGACATCGCCAGTGAATAGGGCTCTTCTCCGGTTGAACACGGGACACTGAGGGCCCTGAAAATATTATTCTTATGTTTGGGAGCCCATTCAGTCATCAGATATTTATTCATGATCTGAAAGGGTACTCCGTCCCGGAAAAACCAGGTTTCGGGAATAACAACCTCTTCGATCAGCTCACGTAATTCAATGGTCGATGTCTTCAGCTTGTCAACATAGGCTGCCTTGTCATCTATCGCCAAAGTTTTCATGCGTCTCTGTACGGCACGGTCCAGAGTTGCTTTGCCTATGGATGTTACTTTAAGGCCCATTGATTTTTGCAGAAGGGCTGCAATTTTCAGATCTGGCATGTTTTCAAACTAATACATTTACTGCAAGTTTATTCCTCTTCATCAAAAAGCAATGTGATTTCCTCGGCCGGCAACATCTTCTGGATATCAAACCATTGAATCATATCATTTGTGTCGGGGATGATTTCTCCGCCATAGAGAGACTTGTCCATGAGAACTCCTGAGGGCGGGGGGCTCGTCATTCCTGTGCTTATGGTTTCAGTCACATTATTTGCTATTAAGGCAAGATGCCTGTCACCCTTATCCTTGACAGGATAATTTATAATAATAATTCTCGTGCTGAGAGCATTTTCAAAGGGAACCGATTCTACAAGCTGATTCAGATCAATGACCGGTATACCTTCCCCCCGATAATTCATAAGTCCTGCAACATAATCGGGAGTTGTGGGTATTGCCTTTAGTTTGACAAGCGGCACAATTTCAATTACCTGCCTGACGTCAAGAGCATACCTCTCTTTGTCTATTTCAAACAGGAGCAGCAGCATCTTCGAATTCTTTCTCTACTTTAAAGCGAGAAGCACTATCCTGTAATCCCAGGGCGGCCTGGTGTAACTGGGCAATGGATGCACTGGTCTGGCTGACGGACTCGGCTGTCTGTTGAGCAGCCTCGTTTAACTGGCCAATGGCATCACTGATCTGCTTTGCGCCCTGACTCTGGGCGTCAATGCCTTCGGTAAGGGATTCAACTTGTGGTTTGAGGACCTCTACCTGTTCAATGACCCCTGAAAGCTGTTCACTGATCACACGGACATCCTTGACACTTGAATGTGCGTCCTCAGCAAACTTGTCAATGCCCATAACAGCTGCTGAAATGGCAGACTGCACCTCTTTAACCATCTGGGCGATATCGAAGGTCGCAACCGCTGTCTGGTCTGCAAGGCGTCTTATTTCGGTAGCCACTACGGCAAAACCGGAACCATACTCTCCGGCTTTTTCAGCTTCAATGGCAGCATTAAGTGAAAGAAGATTTGTCTGGTCCGCAACTTTGTTTATGGTTTTGACCACGTTGGCAATATTACTGGCCTTGTCGTTTAATATCTGCAGTTTTGTCACTATGGAACCAGTCGCATCTTCCATTTTGACCATGGTGTCATCGATGCCCTTCAAACCTTCATGGCCTTCTTCCGCCGCAAAAGCAGCATTTCTGGTTAGACTGTTAACCTTATTCATGGTTGACAGGAGATGTGAACTTGTCGCAGCAATTTCAGTGGTTGAAGCGGCAATTTCACTTGTGGTGGCTGCGTGTTCGTTGGCGGTTACTTCCTGTTGTTTGTTGGTTGCCGCCAGTTCAGTAATTGAACTGGTGACCTGGATACCTGAGCTCTGAATCTGGGCCACGAGATCTCTGAGGTAAGTGACCATTTGGTTAAAGCCCTTAATCAGAAGGCCGAACTCATCATGCCGGCCATATTCGAGCTGCTGGGTAAGGTCGCCTTTTATCACCTGTTTCATGGCATTGGCGATCTTCTTGAGTGGAATATCAATACTTTTAATTAGCAGGTAACTGGCAATAATGGAGATCACCACGCCGATCAGGATGGTTATGAAGAATGCCTTTTTGGATAATTCATATTGTTTCTGGGAGGAATCATAGGTTTTTTTCACAGCCAGCAGTCGGTCTTTAATGAGAAAGTTGATGACTTCTCGATGTTCTTCGGCCAGTGGGTAGAGTTTTTCGTCGGTAAATGTATCAAGAGAATCAATATCCTTGTTTTCAAAGTACCGTATGATATCTGCAGTTGCTTCATCTGTTGCCGCAATAATGTTAGTACTTGGCTGAAGCCAGGCATTACTCTTATCTCCAGCAAGCCCCGCACCTGTTTTCGCTAAATCCTGCCATTTTTTTTCAAGGATATATCTTGTCTGTTTGACAGTTTGCAGGGCTTCAGTCCAGGATATCT
>JAWVYE010000152.1:0-5052 GCA_033722905.1 Desulfobulbales bacterium | reverse complement strand
TATTGCAACGGCATTGAAAATTACAGCCGGCACCTGACAGGTGCTGCCCCGGGAGAGCCGCCGCCAACGCTCCTGGATTACTACCCGGATGATTTTGTCCTCTTTATTGATGAGAGCCACATCGCAGTACCGCAGCTGCACGGCATGTACCGCGGCGACCGCTCCCGCAAGGAGACACTGGTGGAGTTCGGTTTCAGGCTGGAGTCTGCTTTGGACAACAGACCCCTACGATTTGATGAGTTTGCAGAGCGGACCAACCAGATAATATATGTTTCGGCTACTCCGGGTGATTTTGAGCTTGAAAAGTCAGACGGCAGGATAGTTGAACAGATATTGCGGCCCACAGGTCTTATGGACCCGGTTATTGAAGTGCGTCCAGCCGCTAATCAGGTTGATGATCTTTTGGCTGAAATACGCGTGCGGGCAGAAAAAAAAGAAGCGGTCCTGGTTACGACCCTCACCAAAAGAATGGCAGAGGACCTGACAGAATATTACGAGAACCTGGACGTCAGAGTCAGATATCTTCATTCGGACATCAAAACCCTGGAGCGCATGGAACTGATAAGGGAATTGCGCCAGGGTGAATATGACGTCCTGGTTGGGATCAATCTTTTGCGGGAAGGCCTTGATATTCCCGAAGTATCCCTGGTCGCAATACTTGATGCTGACAAAGAGGGGTTTCTCCGCAGTGAGCGCTCTTTGATCCAGACCTGCGGCCGGGCTTCGAGAAATATTGACGGACTGGTAATCCTTTACGCCGACACGGTAACAGGTTCAATGCAGCGCACCATTGACGAAACCGGGCGGAGAAGAAATCTGCAGGAAAAATATAACCAGGACCACAATATTACACCGGCCACTGTGCGCTCCAGCATTAAGGACATAATGAGCTCGATTTATGAAAAGGATTATGTCACCGTGGAGGCTGCTACGGCTGAAAGAGAGGTTGAATATAAGAGTTTGGCGGACCTGCGGCGTGGTATAAAAAGACTGGAAAAGGAAATGCATAAGGCCGCAAAAGTTCTTGCCTTTGAAGAGGCTGCCGCTTTGCGGGACCAGATCAAGGAATTGCGGCAGCTTGAACTGGAGATGGGCTGAAACAGCAACCAAAAGGTTTTAGGGCAGGGGATAACCAATAAAGATGACAAAAGGAATAGTAATTGCCGGTTTAAGCGGCGGCTCCGGTAAAAGCGTGGTGGCGGTCGGTCTGGCCGCAGCCTTTGCGGCCAGGGGATACAGGGTAATACCGTTCAAAAAGGGGCCTGATTATATCGATGCCGGCTGGCTGCAGCTTGCTGCCGGGAATCCCTGCTATAATCTTGACCCTTATCTGATGGCTCCGGAAGTAATCAGAAAGTCATTTTACCGACATGCGGAACAGGCTGAAATGGTTATAGTCGAGGGCAACAGGGGCTTATTTGATGGCGTAAACATCGAAGGAGCATACAGTACGGCTGAGCTTGCAATCCAACTCAGTCTTCCTGTGCTCCTTGTGGTCGACTGCACCAAGACCACGCGCACAGTTGCCGCCCTTGTCCTCGGCTGCCGGAAATTTGATCCCAGGGTTATGATCAGGGGTGTCGTCCTCAACAGGCTGGGTACGGCTAGGCATGAAGCTATAGTGCGTCAGGCAGTTGAGCATTATACCGATATTCCGGTGGTTGGTGCCGTTCCCCGTGCAAAAACAGATTTTTTCCCGCAGCGGCATTTAGGAGTTACCCCCCACCATGAACATGACTCTGCTGACCGGACCACAGGGATGCTTGCAGAGATGGCCGCCGAAACCCTTGATCTGCAGGCTATACAAAAAATCATGGCAGATATCCGGCTGCCGAACATTGCCCATTCTGGTGAAAAATCCTTGCGTCAGAGGGTCAGGATCGGTGTTTTGCAGGATGCCGCTTTTCAGTTCTATTATCCCGAGAACCTTGACGCTTTAAGGGCAGAGGGTGCTGAACTGGTAGCAATCAATGCCATGACCGCTGAAGTTCTGCCGGAAATTGACGGTTTGTACATAGGCGGCGGCTTTCCGGAGACCAGTGCCGGAAAACTTTCACAAAACAAGACTTTCAGGCAGTCAGTAAAACAGGCTGCTGCTGCAGGCCTGCCGATTTATGCCGAATGCGGCGGCTTAATCTACCTGGGGGAAAGTATTGTTCTGGAGGGGGCAGAGTATCCTCTCGCCGGGGTTTTCCCGGTCAGATTCGGACTGCACAGAAAACCCCAGGCGCACGGCTATACGCAGATGCATGTGAGCCGGCGGAATCCATACTATAATATCGGGGAAGTCATCAAGGGCCATGAGTTCCGCTACAGCAAGGTTCTGTCCTGGCAGGGCAAACCGGCGGATCTCGCTTTTGCAATGGAGCGTGGTGTCGGCTTCATGGACAACCGGGACGGCCTGGTATTTAAGAATGTTTTGGCGCTCTACACCCATATCCATGCCCTTTCCACACCTGGTTGGGCAGGAAGTTTTGCGGCCCGGGCCCTTGAGTACAAAAAAACCAATAACCTGCCTGGATAGGCTCCTGCAAAACTTGTGTTTTGCCGCCTATGTTCCGGAACAACGTCTCGGCGTCTGCAGTTAATGCTGATCTTGCACAGGTTGCAAAAAAGGCGAAATTATTACAATAACTCTTTGTTATTATACAGGAAAAAAGAGATTCTGCCCTGGTATGTTACGGGCCGGGAAACCGGCAGGGAAGGCAAACATCTTACCAGTTATATTCGGTGTCTAATTCATAAGGTTCATTAAACAGATACGTATTTTCATTGAGATCCAATATGGAGTTACGTTTTTTCAGCCACTCTGCATAAAGCTGTTTTAGCCATTCGGTCCTGTCACTTTTTCCAAGATTTTCAGCAACACCGTCCAGTATGCTTTGTTTGTTATCAAGATCATCTGGCCTGCCATCGGTATAATGCGATTTTTTTTTCATGCGGTGACCTCTCAACAGAATTTTTACGCTTAAAAAGAGGTTATATATCTGATTATAAAGTAGCGCAGATAAAATATATGCCAATTGTACCTTGGTACTAGATATGCAAATAATTACGCCGGGATGTTTTGCACGGATATTAAGAGTGTTGCGGCAATTAACCCTAAAGATAGTGAATGATTAACAGGGCAATATGCTGACCTGTCAATTCGTTGAGCCTGATTTTTCTAACAAAAGTCAGGATTGCGGCAAGAAATGTTGATTTTGATTAAATATAATATCGAGTATTGCTTACCGGGCTTAGTATTTCACAAATCAAACCAATGGCAAGAAGTATCCCATCCGGGGACAGAATTTGAATTCAGTCCCCTTAGTTAATTGCCAACAAAGTGAGGGGACTGATTTTATTTTGCCTGTATTCGGTACAACTGGATGATTGTCATTTTATTAAACAAAAGACGATTGGCAGACAGACAGGACCAAAATTAAATCTGTCTCCCGAATGAGAAAGTCAAACGTTAAACATCCTGTAACTTTTAAACCTGCTGTAATTGTATCGGCTTCTGCCATCAAGCAAAACTCAACACAAAGTTAAGGTGACTTGACAGAGGCGACTTTGACGGCCTGGCATCGATGGGGACTGCGGGCAGGTGACACGAAAGAACTCAACCTTTGATCAGCGGCTTGCATCGCCTCTGATCATGACAACTCGTCGATGACTCGGAGGACCACAGCCGGTCCGGGCGGCGGCAGAACTGTGGTCCTCAGTCATTCAAGATATGACATTCTCGGAGCAGCGAGAAAAGGTCTCTATTGCGGCTTGGCTTCAACCTTCTCGGGCAGCGTATACGATCCTTCCGTCAGAAAGCACCCTTGGAACTTGTCAGGAACGATCTTAGGGTAACTGCCCACGGGCTTGTATGTTCCGCTTCCCTTGATTCCCTCCCATTTTCCGCTACCGGCGAGGAATGTAAATTCACCGTTGGGCCCGATGCGTTGACCCTTGCCGTAACGCTTGTCACCGTCCTTATCGATAAACTCGCAAACCACATCCACTGTCATTGTTCCGGTGTTGAACACCCCCGTTCCCACGCAGTGGCTGGTGAAGATGCCTTCCATGTCCCGTTCATCCCGGGGGGTCACCGTACCGACAAGATCATAGCTGAAGGCCCAGTGATCCTTGGAAAACTTGATCGATTTCACGTTGCCTGCGTAGCAGTGAGTGCCCTTGTACTCAATCGTACCGCCCCATGAGACGCCGGCCGCAGTAAGGATCGTCAGCGCAATAATCAAGACCGCAATTCGCATATTTCCCATAACTTCCTCCTTTCCACAGTTATTGTGGGTAAGATGATAGAGATAACCAATCGCTTTTTTGACGACCTTTCCCAAAGTGATAAATGTGCAGGTAACAAACAATCTCACAAAAGGAATAATTTGTTATATTTTTTTATATCCCTACTTCTTTGCATACGGTTCGTCAAGTTTTTTTCACAATAAGTACTATATGAAATATATTGACATAATTTTCATAAAATTTATACTTTATGTATATAAAATACAGGTAGTAATATGCCGTTGAGAAAAAGTTCGATTTGCCTCGGAAATATTGCGGCGGCGTACAATCAGGGTAACATCCGCCCTGGTATTCTGTACTTATATTAAAGGCCGAAAAGTCAGGTTTTTAAAAGAGACCTGCATTTCATTTAGTTCTTCCATTCCTAACACATTGTGGCACTTGATTATTTGCCGCAGTAAAGAATATAATATTTGTATATTTATTCATACAGTCCAGGGACTTCGTAAGGTGGAATGGAGATGAAATATAGAACTATCCTTTGTGAGGATAATGAATTAGTTCGAGAGGTTTTTTATCATATTCTCATTGAACGAGGGCATGAGGTATACTCATTTGAAGATGCCGGAGATTGCCTGTTAAATTCAATAACTGACTGTGTTTGCGAGAATGTAAACCCTTGTTCTGATATCATTATCTCTGATGTATCAATGCCGCAAGTCAACGGTTTGGATTTTGTTGAGGGCATCCGGACAAAAGGGTGTAAAATATAGTTTATTGCCTTGATTTCCGGATATTGGAAAGCTGCGGATATAG
>JAWVYE010000151.1:0-5095 GCA_033722905.1 Desulfobulbales bacterium | reverse complement strand
GCTTGATACACGCGGGGTGAATGTCTGGTGTGCGGCCGGGAAAAAGACTTTTTCCACTGAAGAGGTTATACACCAGGTACACAGGGTAGGCCTGGACAGGTTGGTTTCCCACCGGGAACTAATCCTGCCGCAGCTCGGCGCTCCGGGGGTTTCAGCCCAGGCTGTGAAGAAAGGCTGTGGATTTAAAGTGATATGGGGACCCATCCGGGCACAGGATCTAAAGACATTTCTGACAAACGGCCGCAAGACGGAACCCTCGATGCGGCAGCTGACCTTTTCCATGGGTGAGAGAATAGTCTTAATACCGGTTGAGCTTTCATTGATCGTAAAACCTTCCCTGGCAATTCTGCTGTTGGTTTTTTTGCTTTCAGGGATCGGGCCTGATATTTTCTCTCTTTCTGCAGCATGGTTCAGGGGCTTGAATGGAGCTTTGGCCTATCTGCTGGGAGTGGCGGCCGGGGCGATCATTGTACCCATCCTGTTGCCATGGCTTCCCACGCGTCAGTTTTATATAAAGGGTTTATTTACGGGGCTGCTTGCAGGTTTTGGCATGATCTTTTCCTTGGGCGCCGGTATTGACCGTCTTGAAGCCCTGACTCTGCTCCTGCTGACTGCAGTTGTCAGTTCATACGCGGCCATGAATTTTACCGGTGCCACGCCCTTTACCTCGCCGTCCGGGGTTGAAAAGGAAATGCGCCAGGGGATACCAGTTCAGATAATAGCAACTGCTGCAGCTATTGTTGCCTGGGTTGCGGCACCGTTTGTGAACTGACGGGTTACAGATGTGGTCTTATTGCCGGTAGAGAAAAATTAACAAGATTGTGAATACTGGAGAAAAACGATAATGCGCAATTTCAGATATATTGACAATGTGACAACCTTGAAGCTTGATGCAGAAAGCTGCGTAGGTTGCGGAATGTGCGAAACAGTTTGCCCCCATGGTGTTTTTACAGTGGCAGAAAAAAAAGCACGTTTTGCGGACCGGAATGCCTGCATAGAGTGCGGAGCCTGCGCTGCCAACTGTCCTCCCCGGGCAATTACCGTGACTCCCGGAGTTGGCTGCGCCTCGTACATCATCCAGACCTGGATCAAGGGAAAAGATGCGGTAATTGAATGCTGCTGAGCATTGTTTTGCTTTAACTTATTGACATCATGATACTTTTGATACATATATAAACAGTCTCCTCTATTGATATTTGCGGTCCAAGCTGATTATCCCCTGAAAAGGAGGATTTATGCCCCAACGAAGTTTCCGCTGGTCCATCCTGATTATTATCGTTGCCATTGCAGGTGTACTTGTCTGGCTCAAGATGCGGCCGAAAGATATTGAAGTGACTGTGGCGCAGGTGACCCGCGGTACTGTTGAGAAAATTGTCGCCAATACAAGGGCGGGCACCTTGAATGCCTGCCGCAAGGCAAACCTGTCACCCGGCATCGGCGGCCAGATCAGTGTGCTGACGGTTGAAGAAGGCGACAGGGTCACAGCAGGCCAGTTGCTGGTGGAGTTGTGGAACAATGACCTTAAGTCAGAGGCTGCCCTGGTAAATAAAGAAATCAAGGCGGCTGAAACCAATGCGGCCGCTTCACTGCTGCAGGCTGAAATAGCACTGCGTGAAGCTGAGCGCATGCAGAAACTTGCCAAGGACAACGCCATTTCCGACCAGGATGTGGACAGGACAGCCACGGAGGCCAAGATACAACGGGCCGCGTATGAGGCGGCAGCAACCGGTATTGCTGTCAGCAAGGCGCGCCTGGCTGTGATAAATGCGCAGCTGGAACGCACCAGGCTGGTGGCCCCGTTCAACGGCATCATTGCAAAAATAAACGGTGAATTGAACGAGTATGTAACACCGTCACCACCCGGCATAGCCACGCCACCGACCGTGGTCCTGCTGGATACCTCCTGTTTTTATGTGATAGCACCCATTGATGAGGTTGATGCCCCGGAGGTAAGGATCAGCATGGACGCCAGGGTCATTATGGATGCCTTCGGCAATAAGCATTTTCCGGCCAGGGTCCGCAGGATTGATCCCTATGTTCTCGACATTGAGAAACAGGCACGGACCGTTGATGTCGAGGTCGAGTTTGCCGGTAATGGGAATGGGGAGCAGTTTCTGGCCGGATATAGCGCCGATGTCGAGATAATAGTTGATGTGCAAGAGGATGTTCTGCGTATTCCGACCCAGTCGTTGCTGGAAAACAACACCGTCTATCAATACCAGCCGCAGAGCCGGACCCTGCAGCAAAAAATCGTCAAGACAGGCCTGGCCAACTGGGACAGCACCCAGGTGGTTGAAGGTCTGCAGGAGGGTGATTTTGTGGTTATCTCAACTGACCGGCAGGGCCTGGAAGATGGCGTCCGTGTAAAAGTTTCCGAAGAATAATCGCCAGTGGCTGAATCCGGCACCGGCCTGTTATGCCGGACCGTCCGTGACACCGGTTCCGGGCACATGTTTCAGTTAACCCTTGGAGGAATTAGTTTACTAACGGGATGCAGCAGATGGCCATGGAATTTCACGAAGAAGATTTGGCCGAGAGTTTAATATCATCTGTGTTTGGTTTGAGTACTGTTAGGAAAATAGCTGCCGGTAAAAGGAGGCGATGGTTTTTATTTTATACATTTAGCACGGACCAAAAACATTGATAGAGCTCAAGCACATAGAAAGAATTTTCCAGGTTGGTGAGGAAGAGGTCCATGCCCTCCGTGAAGTTGATTTCTCTGCGGCCAGGGGTGAATACATTGCGATCATGGGACCGTCAGGTTCCGGCAAATCAACCCTTTTGAATATAATCGGGCTCCTGGACAGGCCCGACGGAGGTACCTACAAGCTTGATGATATTATGACAACAAGCCTGGATGACAAAAAGCAGGCTGATGTCAGGCGCCACAAGATCGGTTTTGTTTTTCAGTTTTTTCATCTGGTGCCGCGGCTCACAGCGGAACAGAACATTGAGCTGCCTCTTATTCTGGCCGGTGTTGATAAAGCGGAAAGGAAAAAGCGTGTCCATGAGACGCTTGCATCTTTTGACATAGGCGATCGGGGCCAACATCGCCCGGACCAGCTGTCCGGAGGGCAGAGGCAGCGGGTGGCGATTGCCAGGGCCATTATCATGAACCCCGCTGTTATTCTTGCCGATGAGCCCACAGGCAACCTGGACAGAGCCTCAGGGAATGATGTGGTTGGGATACTTGAAGGACTTAACCGCGAGGGTATTACCCTGATAATGGTTACCCATGATCCGGAACTCGGTGATCGGGCAAAACGCAGGATAAGGATGGTGGACGGACGCATTGCTGAAGACACAGGTTCAGTTTAGACCTGCTGGTCCTGCTCCGGCTGATATTGTGGAAATTTTCACTTACAGGGGAACGATAAAATGAGGTCCCGGGATATCCTGATGTTCAGTATGCAGGCGGCCACAGCCAGCCGCAGCCGTACCATTCTGACCCTGCTTGCCATGGCCATAGGAGTATCCTCAGTTATCCTTCTTATATCTCTCGGCGAAAGCGGTAGGCGTTATGTCATTGACCAGTTCGCCTCCCTGGGTACCAATCTTCTCATCGTTATTCCGGGCCGGTCTGAAACCACCGGTGGACCGCCTCCGCTGCTTGGGGAGACACCCCGTGATCTCACCCTGGATGATGCTATTGCTTTGCGACAATCGACGGCCATACGGAGAGTGGCCCCCATAATAGCGGGTTCGGCGCCGGTTTCCGTTAAACAGCTGGAAAGGGAAATGATCATCATGGGTTCGAGCGCCGATCTCCTGGAAGTGCGGCGTCTGACCATGAGCCAGGGAAGTTTCCTGCCGCCCGGTGACCTGGACCGGGGTGGTACGGTGTGTGTTATCGGCTTAAAGGGAAGAAAAGAGCTTTTCGGCAATCAGCAGGCCCTCGGCAAATGGCTCAGGATAGGTGACCGGCGTTTCCGGGTAATCGGTGTCCTGGCTGATACCGGGGTGTCATTGGGAGATGACATGGGAGAAGTGGTCATCATACCTGTGGCGACGGCGCAATCACTTTTCAATAAAGCTTCCTTGTTCCGCATTGTGGTTGAAGCAGTTGATGAGGATGCCATCGAACGTGCCCGGGAGTCAATACTTTCCATTATCCGGGCCCGGCACGACGGGGAAGATGACATTACCGTTATCACCCAGGATGCGATTCTGGCCACCTTTGACAAGATTTTCAAGGCCCTTACCATGACAGTCGCCGGCATAGCCGGTATCAGCCTGGTGGTGGCCGGTATCATGATCATGAATATTATGCTGGTGGCTATCTCCAACAGGCGTTCAGAGATCGGTCTGCTTAAAGCCCTGGGAGCGCCGCGCGCCCAGATTGTGGGGCTTTTTTTAACAGAGTCGGCTTTGCTGTCCTTTGCCGGAGCAGTGTTGGGGTTTTTTCTGGCCTTGGGCGCCATGGAGCTGTTGGCCTTTATTTTTCCGGAATATAATCTTGCCCTTGCACCCTGGTCGCCGGTCATGGCCACTGGACTGGCCCTGGGAACAGGAATCATATTCGGCGTGCTGCCGGCAAGACGGGCCTCCATGCTGGAGCCGGCTTTGGCCCTGTCGCGCAGGTAGAATTACGTAAAACCGGGTGTGCCGGACGGCCAGTGGATGCAGGCTGGAGTAATGTAAAATAGATTATGCGCTTTCAGGACTTTATCCAACTTACTTTCAATGCTGTGCGTACCCAGCGCATGCGCAGTTTTCTGACAGCTCTGGGCATCGCAGTGGGTATTGGCTCTGTTGTGCTGCTCACTTCACTGGGTGAAGGTTTGCACCGTTTCATGCTGGCTGAATTCACCCAGTTCGGCACCAATCTCATCGGCATAAATCCCGGCAAGACTACCACGAGTGGAATTTCCGGCGCCTTAATCGGTAATGTCCGCCCCCTGACCATTGAAGATGGACTGGCCCTGAAAAAAATCCCACAGGTCATAGATGTGGTTTCTGTGGTCCAGGGTAATGCAGCGGTGAAGGCCGGCAAGAAACAGAGAAGAACAACGGTGTATGGCATTGATCCGGCAGCCCTTGAGGTCTTCAAACTCAAGATGGTCAGTGGAAATTTCCTGCCGGATGATCCGCCGCG
>JAWVYE010000150.1:0-5127 GCA_033722905.1 Desulfobulbales bacterium | reverse complement strand
ATTCATTGGAATTTCCTTTTTCAGTCAGCCATCTCCAGCAAGCTGAAGGGTATTAAGCCGGTACGCAAAGCCAGGATAAGTATTTCCATGGTGACAATATTTATTATTTTATGTTTGGCAGCAAGTTGAACAACTGCCTGGTGTTTCCGCTGTTTTTTTATAAGGCGCTGCAGTTCCGCGCAGTCGTAATTCGGGTTGATAATCAGCCTGGCTGCAGTTTCACCCGAAACCAGAGCCGGATACATGCCTTCGCCGGTTAAACCGGATGCAAGTCCTGCTGCATCTCCTATAAGCATTATGTTGTTGAAATGCCAGCCGCGATAATCAAAATTAATAAGCCCAGCTTTTGGTTTAAGACCGGCCAGCGGGATTTTCTGTATTGCGGCCCAGCGTATCAGGTTTGCCAGCATATGCTTTGGGTCATTGCAGGACCTTACACCGTAAACTCCCACCGATGCACATGTTTTATAAGGGAATAACCAAGCGTAACCGTTACGAAAAAGGGTATCGTTGAGGTGCCATTCCATGTTTGTAAATTTGCCCGGGACGAGAAAATGAATACCTACGCCGAATTTTTCAGTGGGCAGCTTGAGATATTTTCGCACCATTGAATTGGCGCCGTCCGCACCTATCAAATAAGCGTATTTGAAATTACCCCGGTTGGTCTCAACGGTATCTGGGGTGATTCTATGCACCAGACAGGATGTTTTTACCTCTGCACCTGCTTCTTGAGCCTGCCGGCACATCCATTTTCCCAGGACCTCTCGCCGGATGGTCGCCACAATGGGTTTGTCTGCTTTGACAATGGTTTTTTGATAATTGGATCTGATGTGTTGCCGGGCAAAGGAAGCTTCAATGAGATATTCGGGAACCCGTTTTATTAAACCGTCCCAGGTAATGCCGCCGCCGCATACCTTGGGGCCCACTATGGCTTTTCTTTCCAGCACCAGAACATCAATATTTTTTTCCGCCAACAATCTGGCACAGGCAAGTCCACCCGGACCGGCGCCCACTATTACTGCTGTGAATGCTTGCATGACTCTCTTTTCAGTTTCCGGCAGAGATGATGGTGTCCATAAAAAAACAGGTTGAAAATTATTAATACTGGGTAATTATTAAGTTTTCTGGTAAAAATATAGTGTTTGCAATAAAATATTGTACGACTATAATCAGCACGCTTTGGGACAATTTAACATTTAAGCAATTGGCAGTTAACTGCGTCCATCAGGATAAGCAATAGAGCGATACCATATAATGTTTTTAAATGTTTGACTAGTCTGGTGCCAGTCATGAAGGAAGCAACGTTCAAAAGAGAAATGATCGGTAATGAGGGCATGGTCCTCCTGGATACCGTGCGGCGTTTGAACCGCCGTGGTGCGGTGGCCCATCTTTTGAAACTGCTTGATAAGACTCATCCTGCTGATATTGCCTGGGTGTTCAGGCATCTTAGCCCTGCGGAAAGGAAAAAAGTATTCAGTATCATTGCCCAGACAGAAATGGTGGGCGGATTTTTAAGCGAAGTTGACCAGGCTATTATGCTGGAGCTGGTTCAGGAAATGACGCCCAAGTTTATGGTGGCGGTCATTTCCGAGATGGCCTCTGACGATGTAGCTGATCTGCTTGAAGCCATTCCGGAAGAGATGGCCAATGAGATACGGCAGCTCATGGTCAAGGAGGACAGGGATGAAGTTGATGAGCTTCTCCAGTACCATCCCGAGTCGGCAGGCGGTCTGATGTCGCCGGATTTTCTCGCACTTGACGGTGAACTGAGCGCCGGAGATGCCATAAGGATCGTCCAGGAACGCTCAGAAGAAACGGAGATGTCTTTTTATCTCTATATCACCCACGGTGATGGGCAGCTTGCCGGTGTAATTTCATTGCGTGAGCTTCTGCTGCACCCCCCGTACCGACAGCTCAAGAATATCATGAACAGTAATGTTACTTCGGTGACAACTGATACCAACCAGGATGAAGTCGCCCATGTCATTTCCCAGTATAATATTCTCGCGGTTCCCGTGGTGGACAATAATTATAACCTCGTTGGTATTGTTACTGTGGATGATATCATTGATGTTATCAGAGAGGAGGCCACCGAGGACTTTCTGCGGATGGCCGGTGCCGGTAAAGATTCAGAGATCCTTCTCAAATCTACCATGGCAAATGCCATGACCAGGGCGCCCTGGTTATTCGCCAGCTGGATCGGCGGAGTCATGGCCATGTTTATCATTGCTTTTTTTCACGATGAACTGCAGAAAGTCCTGGCCCTGGCCGCCTTCATACCGATTGTCATAGGTATGGGTGGAAACATTGCCACCCAGTCAAGCACCATCATCATCCGCGGTATAGCCACCGGCAGGGTAAATATGCAGGAACTCACCAAGGTAATTTTCAAGGAGATGCGGGTCGGCATGATCCTGGGCACGGTATACGGGCTATTCTTGGGAGTATTGGCATATTTCGGCTATGCCGACCATAGCTATCTCGGTCTGGCTGTGGGTCTCTCCGTACTTTTTGTCATGACCATGGCGGCAACTGTGGGAACATTTGTGCCATTGATCCTCAAGCGATTGAATTTTGACGCCGCTGTTGCAACCGGTCCTTTTGTGACAACATCTATTGATATCCTGGGTGTACTGGCGTACTTCCTTATAGCTAAATCCTTGTTAAACCTTTAGAGGCCCGAGATAAATTCCTGATCACTTTTTTGCCTTCTACTTTTCGGCCAAATGTCTTACCTAATATTTTAAGAGACAGAGGCGCCTGCCTTTGCGAAAAGTAATAAACGGGTATAGATGAAATTAAACAATCAAAAAGAAAAAATATGACCCGGTATAAAGATCTGCAGCCCAGGTTGCCGGCCTGGTTTATTTTGATTCTTGTCCTCATAGGCCTGTGGTGGCTCACCGATGAAAGGGAGCAGCCGAAATATGATATTAATGCAGAATCGCGGGTGATAAGCGCCCGGGGAGATCTGGCGGAAGATGAAAAAAATACAATTGCAGTATTTGAGGAGTCATCACCATCTGTGGTGTATATTACCAGCATTGAACTGCGGCGTTCGATTTTCAGTCTCAACGTCTATGAAATCCCCCAGGGTACCGGATCCGGTTTTATCTGGGATAAGGAAGGCAGGATCGTAACGAATTATCATGTTGTCGGCGATGCCGGCAAAGTTGAGGTCACCCTGGGTGATAATTCCGTTTATAAAGGGATCATGGTGGGGGCTGCTCCGGATAAGGATATTGCCGTACTGCAGATCTCGGCAGAGGCTGAAAAATTAAAACCTATTCCGCTGGGCGATTCTGAAAATATTCAGGTCGGCCAGAAGGTTTTTGCCATAGGAAACCCTTTCGGCCTGGACCGGACAATGACCTCCGGTATTGTCAGCGCCCTGGACCGGGAGATTACTGCGGTCACCGGCAGGACAATCCAAGGTGTAATACAGACCGATGCAGCTATCAATCCGGGTAATTCAGGCGGACCTCTGTTGGATAGTGCCGGGCGTTTGATCGGAGTGAATACAGCCATCTACAGCCCCTCAGGAGCAAGTGCCGGTATAGGATTCGCAGTGCCGGTAAATGTTGTGAACCGGGTGGTGCCGGAAATAATCCGTCATGGCCGGGTAATAAAACCCGGGATAGGTGTGACTTTCGCCAGTGATAGAATCGCCAGGCGTTTGGGCATAAAAGGACTGCTGGTCATCACTGTGCAACCCGGCAGTATTGCTGATAAAATAGGAATCAGAGAAACCAGGCAGGTCAGGGGGAGGATTATTCTGGGGGACATAATTCTTGCAGTTAACGGCGAGCCGGTAGAATCGTATGATGATCTGCGCAATGAACTGGATAACCATCGTATCGGAGATGAAGTGACCCTGATCATCCTGCGCGGTGACGAGCATCTTGAGGTGAAAGTTTTACTGGAAGAGGTTGGATGATTACTGCTGCATTTTCTGGAGCAGTTTTTTTCTGTGCCGGGCATATTCCCTCAGGTCACCGGCTTTGTCAGACTCATCAATGATCTCCCTGCCCACAATTTCCTCAAGAATGTCCTCCAGACTGATCACGCCGGTAACGCTGCCATATTCATCAACCACAACGAACAGGTGCAAGTGCTGTTCAAAAAACTCCATTAAAATCCTGTTAAGTGGAGCGGCCTCAGGCACAAAATGAACAGGCTGCATCAGTTCTGACAGTTTTTGGCTCTCCCGGCCTTCCGCCTGGCTGAGCAGGACGTTTATGCTTAACACAATACCCACTATATCATCCGGCCCCTTATCATAGACGGGCACCCTGCTGTGTCGGCTCCATTGGTCCTTCATTTCAAACGCTTCAGCCACGCTAATGTGCTCACTGAGGCTGAAAACAACGGTTCGCGGTGTCATTACCTGGCGGACGGTTTTATCCTGCAGCTTGAGAATATTTGCAATGACTCTCTCCTGCTGCGGCTCAATCTCGCCTGCCATTCTTCCCAAAAAGGCGACGGCCTGGATTTCTTCAATAGAAATCTGGGCTTCTTTTTCCTGTTTGGGAATAATGTGGGTGACGAGCTGGCAGAGCCAGATGAGGGGACTCATTATCTTGATGAGGCTGTTAAGGGGTATGGCAATCCAGGAAGCAAGGTTTTTGGCGTAGGCAACTCCGGCGGTTTTGGGGACTATTTCCGAGAAAAGCAGGATTGTCAGAGTGAAGATAACCGAAAACCAGATAAGGTGCTCCTCGCCGAAGACAACAGCAGCGGAGGCCCCGGCAACAGCTGCTCCCATGGTGTTGGCAATGGTGTTTAATGTCAGGATGGCCGTAATAGGCTGTTGAATGTTATCTTTCAATTTTTTCAGAAGTACGCCTGATTTTTTGCCTGAGCCGGCCATGACCTCTACCTGACTTTGCGGTACAGAGTAGAGCACCGCTTCAATGATGCTGCAGAGAGCAGAGACAATGACAGCGAATCCTGTTGCCAGGATCAATTGCGTAACCAATGGATTCCTCCTTTTTGTGTTTGAGGGAATTTATGCAAACAGGGTGCTAAAGATGGCTGTAATTTGAAAGTGTCCACTGCAGTTATTTCGGGTGATATTGACTGAATCCCGGGTGTAAATTATTGTCTGCATTCTGCAGTCCCGGATAT
>JAWVYE010000149.1:0-5141 GCA_033722905.1 Desulfobulbales bacterium | reverse complement strand
GGCCGCGGCCGCAACCAGCATCGAACGGGCGCCGGCCCCCGGCTTGCGCAGCAGCTCCCAGCGCGACCTGATGCTGGTACTGCCGCCGGTAAACTGGGCCTTGGCGTGGGGATTATTGAACACTTCATCGGCAAGCGCCATTTTGGCCTCCACCTTTTGCCAGTCAGCATCAAGCTCGTCGGCAATGATCATGGCGATGCCGGTATGGGTGCCCTGCCCGAGATTTGTCTGGCCCAGCCAGACAGTCACCGTATCATCGGTGGCGATCTCGACAAAGGCATGGGGCTTCAAGGTTGTTTCAGCGGCAGCTATGGACGGTGACGCATTAAACAGCCGCAGTTCACCGGATATTGCCGTTGCCGCAACCACCAGGCTGCTCTTCCTCAGGAAGTCTCTTCGTGTCATGCTGATCTTCATCGTATCACCCCCTTATTTCCTTTTCAGGCCTGCAGCCATCAGGACGGCTTTTTTTATCCTGGGATGAGACCCGCAGCGGCACAGGACATTATCCAGGGCCGCATCGACCTGCCCGGCGGACGGGTTCGGCCGGCGCGCCAGGAAATCAACGGTCTGGAGCATTATCCCCGGCTGGCAATAGCCGCACTGGGGAACCTGTTTTTCAATCCAGGCAACTTTGACCGGGTGATCATCCGGCAAGCCTTCAATGGTGACAATTTTGCTGTTTTTGACGTCTCCTGCCGGAACAGAACAGGAACGCACAGCCTCTCCGTCAATGAGTACCGTACAGACCCCGCATTCAGCAATTCCGCAGGTGTATTTAACACTGGTTATGCCCAGACTGTCCCGCAGCACCCACAGTAACGGGGTATCCGGGGCAACATCAGCCTTCCTTTTCTTGCCGTTCACATGCAATGAAACCATACGACGCCCTCCTTTTGAAAATAGAATATGCCGGTAAGCAATACGTGAAATGAAACCTGTGATGACAAAAGGCCCAAACTCATCATTACAACCTTCCACACTATGAATTGTTCTGAAAAGATATTGTATTTATAGCCCTGATTTATTTTTGTGGCAATGACATTTCGACCTGTTTTTTGAAAGCATTCAGGCTGGGCGGGCTTAATAACAGTTGACTCAATTTTGACAAAACAGGTGTAAAGCATACTGCCCGGGCGGCAGGCTCTGCTAAAGTTCTGCGCGGGATTCCTGCTCGATAATGTCCTTCATGTCAAGGGCCCGGTCGAAGTTATTGATCTGCTCCTGGGAAAGGAGCAGGTCCTTGAGGCTGAAGATCTGCAGGCGGCAGGCCTGGGTAAAAAGCCGGTTCACCAGAAGCAGGGAGGAGACGTCAATATCCTGTATCCTGCCCTCTGCCGCAGCGCTGATGGTTTCACTGATGAACTTCCTGTCAGCCTCCTCGATCTTGACAAATGTCCTCAGCAGGCTGTGATACTGCTCTTCCCTGTCCTCCATTTTCTGTATTCCCCGCATCTCTGCGTAGAGCTTCATCAACCGCTTGCGGAATCTGCCATACTGGTCGTTGAGGAAGGCGGTGTCCGAACCGTCAAACTCTTCAAGATTATGGCGTATGCCCTTAAAGTTTTTTATGGAATTCATGATATTGCGGGACGCAAACACCATGCGTTCAAGCTCCTTGACGTCAACTTCTTCCCGCTTCTGGCTCTGCACCTTTGAATAAAATGTAAAAATCTCACCATGCAGCTGTTTGATCTGTTCATAAAGGCTGTCCAGGGAAAGTTTTTTCCTGGCACTTTTTTCCAGCGGCAGGTCGTCGTCAAATACCGCTTTTTTATCAATCTTGAGCAGACGCAGACCGTAATTCTGGCATTCATGCAGCAGATGGATGATCTCGTTTCGCAGGGCTGAATTGGCAGCTTCGATGATTTCCGTCGGGGTGTTATTGATATAAAGGGTCAGAACAGGCTTGTGGTCAGGAAACACCTTATAGAGAAATTTTGCAAAAGGCCCGATAAAGGGCAGAAACACCAGGACGCCGATGATATTGAAGAGTGTGTGGAAAAACGCCAGTCCCATAACGGCGTTTGTTTTTATGTCCACGACCAGTGCAACCAAGGCGACAAGCCCCTTGATGCCAATAAAGGCAATTATTCCTGTAATAATATTAAATACCAGGTGACTGAGAGCCACTCTTTTCTTGGCCGGAATGCCGCCAAGAGCTCCCAGGATTACCGTAATGGTGGTGCCGATGTTGGCGCCGATCACCATGGCTACGCCAATGTCAAAGGTGATCAAGCCGCTGTACAGGGCGGTGAGGACAACCGCTATACTTGCGGCACTCGCCTGCATGATTGCCGTAAAAAGGGCGCCAACTGCTATATAGAGCCAGAGGCCGTAGTTGGGAATGCTGCTCAGGTCAAAGTTTTGGCCGAAGCTTTCCACGCTGGTTTTCATATAATCAAGACCGAGAAAAAGAAAGCCGAAACCGATGAGCAGGCGGCACACCTGGAAAGGTTTTTCAGAAGGATCGCAGAAGATGAGCCCGATGCCCCCGATACCGATAAACGGCAGGGCAAAAGCCTCAATCTTCATCTTGAACCCGATAATGGCGACAATCCAGACGGTCAGGGTGGTGCCGATATTGGATCCCATGATAACGCCGATGGCATTCTGCATGCTCATGACGCCGGCGCCCACAAAGGCCAGCACCATAAGTGAAGCGGCCGAACTGCTTTGCAGTATGGCGGTAACAAGGGTGCCGCTGCCAATGGACCGTAAACGGCCATTGGTGTAGAGCCGGATCATGCGCCTGAATGCTCTGCCTGATATAATCTTCAGCGCATCCTCAAGCATGAACATGCCGATGAGAAAAATTCCCAAACCGGCGACCAGCTTCCAGAATTCAAAAGATCCCGTCATATTATATTTCACCCTTAATCAGGAAAGACTTGAGCATATGCCGCTTTTCTGTAAATCATTGAATACGGCTTACGGCCTAACTCTTTTTCAAATCCAGGTAGGTATACTCTTTCAGGCCTCGTTCGTATTCATTGAAGAGCCGCATGCCTTCGTTAGGCCTGAAGAGGTCATTTTTTATGGCCCGGTCAAACTGCCTTTTCATGCGGCGGGTTAATTCCCTGGCATCATACTGCACGAGCCCCAGCACCTTACCCATGGTGGTGCCCTCAATGGTTTCCTCGATGTAATAGCCGGACTCTTCATCTTCATCGAGAAAAACGTGGGCTTCATTTACCCTGCCGAACAGGTTGTGCAAATCACCCATTATGTCCTGATAGGCGGCGGTAAGAAAGAAGCCGAGATAGTAGGGCTGACTGTTCAGTGTATGCAGCGGCAGCGTTTCAACACCTTCTTCATAATGACTGATGAATTTTGCCACTTTGCCATCAGAATCGCAGGTTATGTCAACCAGGGTGCCTCTTTCCGTCGGCTTTTCATCCAGCCGGTGCAAAGGCATGACCGGAAAGAGCTGACCGAAACCCCAATGGTCGAGCAGAGACTGGAACACGCTGAAATTGCAGAGATACTGGCTGCTTAACAGGTCCTGCAGCTCAATAATCTCCTCGGGTATATAGTCTGCATCGGCATAATGCTTGAGGACTTTTTGGCCGGTCAGCCAGAAAAGCTTCTCAACTTCCGCTTTAACCTCAAGGCCGATGAGACCGAGGCCGAAGTGGGTCTGCACTTCTTCCTTGAGGTGCAGGGCATCATGATAGGCTTCAAGCGGGTTGCCCGGGTTAATGTTCTCGTAGCAATACCAGGCTTCCTCAACCAGCCGGTGCTTAACCTGCGGTTTCTTGATTTTTTTGGTTTCCGGTGTTTTCTTGATATGGCCGAATATTTCCACCACCAGCAGAGAATGGTGCGAGACCACGGCCCGGCCGCTTTCATTTATGATTACCGGGTGGGGCACCTTTTCAAGGTCACAGATCTCCTGGACATTGTAGACAATATCACGGGCATACTCGTTGAGTGAATAGTTGACCGACGAATGGAAGGTGCTGCGGCTGCCGTCATAGTCGACACCAAGCCCGCCGCCGACGTCAAGGTATTTCAGGTCATGCCCCAGCTTGATCAGCTTCGCATAATACATTGCCGCCTCCCTGGTCGCCTTCTTAATGGCCAGGATGTCAGGGACCTGGGAGCCGATATGAAAATGCACCAGCTTGAGGCAGTGTGCCATGCCGGCATTCTTCAGAAGGTCGGATGTGGCAACGATCTCTGAGGCAGTGAGGCCGAACTTTGCCTCGTCGCCGGTGCTGCCATACCATTTTCCCTGCCCCTTGCTGGCCAGCCGCAGCCGGATGCCGAGAGTCGGCTCGACCTTGTATTTTTTGGCCAGGGCAATAATATTATTGACCTCTTCCACCTTTTCAATAACCAGGATCACTTTTTTGCCGAGCTTTATGCCTATGAGGGCTGTCTTTATATAGCGCTGGTCCTTATAGCCATTGCAGATTATCAGGCTTTCCGGGTCTTTATGATAGGCAAGGGCTGCGAACAATTCCGGTTTTGAGCCTGCTTCCAAGCCGTAGTGATAGGCTTTGCCTGCGTCGACAATTTCTTCAACAACTTCACGCAGCTGATTAACCTTTATGGGATATACGCCCCGGTACTCCGACTGATAGCCGAACTCCTTGATTGCATTAATGAACGCTGTGTTGATTTTTTCTACCCTGTCACGCAGCAGATCCTGGAATCTGATCAGCATGGGGAAATGGAGCCCCTGCTCGCGGGCCTCCCTGATCACGTCCAGAACCCTGACACCCGGCCCTTTTTCCTTCAGGGGGCGAACAACCACATCACCATTATCATTGATGTCAAAGTATCGCAGACCCCAGCGGTCAATACCGTATATTTCCCGGGCTTCATTAACAGACCAGGCCTGCGTGCCATCATGTTGTTTTTCAGTGGTTTTTTTCATTTCCAGGCCTTTGGCCTCTATCTTTTGTTACTGAGCATGCCGATGATGGTATAGACAAGTTTCGCAGCCGTAAAATCTGCTGCATGCATGCCTGCTGCAGGTGCAAGCTCCACAACATCCGCCCCGCATATTTCTCTGCCTTTTGCCACGCTGTCCAGGATAGCGACCGCCTGAAACCAGGACAGGCCGCCCGGCTCGGGGGTGCCGGTTGCCGGCATAACTGAAGGATCAAAGCAGTCAACGTCAAAAGTTATGT
>JAWVYE010000148.1:0-5145 GCA_033722905.1 Desulfobulbales bacterium | reverse complement strand
GACACCTCCGGCAGCGATTCCAAGCCGGTTACCGTGGAAACCGGGTATGAGCTGCAGGTTCCTCCCTTTATTAATGAAGGCGACAGGATTCAGATTGATACGAGGACGGGGGAGTATATGACCCGTGTCAAAGATTAATGGCTAAGTAAAAATTCGATCTGCTTTGTCGCTGCGCATTTTTTCTCGTTCGGCATACTATCTGTATAGCCTCACTCGCAAAAAGTACGCAGCTCCGCGCATCTCATAATTTTTTCTTAGCCATCCCTGGTTAGTTGTATGATGAAATCCTTAGCTGTTTCGGGATGTTAGTGCGATTTTTTAGCATTCATAACTTTTCTCCAAAACACCCTGACAGGAAAAATATGACCAATGCTTAATGAACCGGGTCTGCGGCAGCGGGCCGAACTCATCCAGGCAATTCGGGGGTTTTTTGTAGACCGGGGCTATATAGAGGTCGATACCCCAGTCCGGCTGCCGACCATCATACCGGAAGCCCATAACGAACCTGTGGAGTCGGGTGATTATTTTCTGCAGACCTCTCCGGAGATCTGCATGAAACGGCTGCTGGCCCAATCCGGGTGCAGCAGGATTTTCCAGATATGCAGATGCTTTCGCAAAAATGAACGCGGTGACATTCATTTGCCGGAATTTACCATGCTGGAGTGGTACAGGACCCGGTGTGACTACCGCTCACTCATGGACGAATGTGAGGATATGATCATTTCCGTGGCGCGGGCATCCGGTCACAAAGGTCTGGTGCCTGTAAAAGGGTATGATGTCAACCTGGAAAAACCCTGGGTGCGCCTGACGGTTTCCGATGCCTTTCAACAGTATGCGCCTGTCTCCATGGACCAGGCTCTTGCACAGGGGGTTTTTGATGAAATACTCTGCAGCTATATAGAGCCTCAACTCGGAACAAATAAACCTGTGTTTCTTTATGATTACCCTGTTGCACTGGGGGCTTTGGCCAGACGCAGGAACGACAATCCATCTCTGGCTGAGCGCTTTGAGGTGTATATAGCGGGACTGGAACTGGCCAACGGCTTTTCAGAGTTAACGGACCAGCCGGAACAGCAGGAACGGTTTGAGACAGAGTTGCGGCTCATCAAAAAGCAGGGCCGGCCTGCAACAGAATTACCGCAAAAATTTCTTGCAGCCCTGGCTGAAATGCAGGACACAGCAGGCATTGCCCTTGGTGTTGACCGGCTGGCCATGGTTATGCATGCTGCAGAAGCTATTGACCAGGTTGTCTCTTTTTCCCCTGAAGATTTATGATCTCGCTGAACCGGCAGTATGTTGTCCGTATGCTAGGATATGAACAAGAGGTACAGGCTGCTTAATACAGCCCAAAGCAGGACAAGCCCGGTTATGACAACACAGCAGAGAGCTGCAATTTTATGGCCGTATTTTTCACGCCTCCTTTCCTGGTAACCAAGTAAAAAACCCAATGCCGCCCCGGCGAGCATACCGCCGCCGTGGGCCCAGTTGTTTATCGCCGGTACCAGGAAGCCGAACAAGAAAATACCTATGGCCCAGCCGCCTATCTGCTTGTAGATAGCCTGGCCGTAAAGCCCTCCTCTGCTTTTACCAAAGAAGAGGGCAGCACCGATAAGACCGCAGACAGCAGCTGATGCGCCGATGGTAAATGTAACACCGGCCAGATATGAGACGAAGAACCCGAAAACACCGCTCAGCGTGTAAATGATAAACATGCGGTAATTGCCATACTCCTGTAAAACCAGGGGGCCTAACTGCCGCAGGGCTATCATGTTGAAAAAAATATGCATAATGGAGCCGTGCAGGTAGTTGGCAGAGACCAGCGACCACCAGCGATGCAACCTGTCAATGGGGATATAGCCGGAGGCGCCGAGCAAAAGGAGGCTGCGGTTGTCAGGCGAGAGAAAGAAAAAAGGGTTGGCGGAAAGATTGCTGGAGCCGGCACTGATAAGAAGCGATAAGATATACATTGCCACATTGACCCCGATGAGGATTTTGAGCAGCTGCTCGCCGTTGCTCAGGCCGGTGCCAATAATGCGCTTCCAGGGCGAGCTCGGGTTTTTCATGCCACAGTAAGGGCATTGGGTGTCGTCACCACTGATAAGCTTTTTGCAGTTGGGGCAAAGCAGGGAGCGGCGTTGGTTTGGAGTCATTTGTTATCCTGTGGCCATTGCCTGGCCGGTGTAATTATAAATGTAAGTTCGCTCAACAGCAGATTAATGATTTTATCATATAATACATATCTATATGAGTATTAAGAGAAAAGTTGTTATCAGCAGTTATCCTTCACTGAAACAAACTGCATAAAAAAAGATGCGCCTCATGCGGCGCATCTGATAATTGAATAAAATTCAATCAATGTCTTGTTAAAGTGGGGCTTGACAGATCTTTGCCTCGGTTTTTGCAGGATTTTTCTGTAAATGCCTGTGCCTGTTTCCGGCACTGTCAGCAATTCTTTTTACAATGTGAGAAAGATCGGAATTTTGCCATACGGCGGCAAAATCGGGATCCCGCAAAAGTTTATTGCTTATAATAAAGCCGCTTTGCTTCAAGGGGTCAAGCCTAATATCTTCGTATGAGAAAGTCCCTTTCCCCTCCAGTACTCTACCGAAAAGTTTCTGAATGGTGTAGACAAAGAATTTTTTTACATCCTCAGTCGATTCCGCAATATTCAGATTCTGGCGCAGTTCCGGCCGCAGTTCTTGCTCGTACTTGGAAAAAGAAAGTTGTCTTGCCATGGCAGCACTCCTTATAGCCTGATAGTTATCATTTCTTGACCATTGCCGAATTTCAACAAAGATGTTCAGGGAACTTTATGACATACACGATCCTCCATTATTAATTTTTTAATGAAAAGTGTTTGCTCCATATTATTATTATAATCAATTTTTAATCTTTAGCCACTGCTTAACTCCAGGAAGATTTTTACTGGCAGGTCCTTCCCGGTTCTGATAATCTGAACAAGACCGGAATGCCTGCATTTTTTAAAAAGCTGTATCACATGTAGCGGGTTTAGCCGCTTGGTTTTATTGCAACAGATTGCGAGGTTGACATGAAGAAAAATATATCCTGCATACTTGTTTTTCTGGCCTGTTTCATGCCGCTTTTGCTGTCGGCCGCAGAAAAAAACTGCCTGGAGGGAGACTGCCTCAACGGCAAAGGGGTCATGCAATACGAAGAAGGCGATAAGTATTCCGGAGACTTTGTCGAAGGCAAGCGGCATGGATTTGGCGCCCTGACCTCAGAAGCAGGCGAACGTTATGAAGGCCAATGGCGCAATGATCTGCAAAACGGTCACGGAATGCATATTACACCGAATGGTGAAAAATATGTCGGCGAATTCAAAGATGGGGTGCGGCAGGGCCAGGGAACATATACTTTCCCCAATGGCGAGGTATATACCGGCGCCTTTGCCGGCGGCGAGCCAAACGGCCGGGGGGTGCACACCTATCCGACGGGAGAAAGGTATGAGGGAGACTTCAAGGACAGCCTCTATGACGGCAAAGGAACCCAGACTTTTCCTGACGGCAGAAAATATACAGGAGAATTCAGCAGGGGCAAGGCCGAAGGCAGTGGCACTTTAACCCTTGCCAACGGAGAAAAATACGAGGGTGAATTTGCAAACGGCATGGGCAACGGCACCGGTAAATATTTTTTCCCGGATGGAACAAGGTATGAGGGGCAGTGGCAAGATTTCAAGTATCACGGCTCCGGCACCATCACTTTTTCTGACGGCAGCAACTATACCGGGAAATTCAAGAACGGCAAAAGGGATGGTGCCGGCACAATCACCTTTGCCGACGGCGAGAAATATGAAGGCGGCTGGAAGGATGATAAAAAGCACGGGTTTGGGACACTGAAAACTTCAAGCGGTGAAAAATATGAAGGGGAATGGCAGGAAGATAAATTTCTGGGAGTAGAGCAGCAATAAATTTTATGACTTGGAAGTACTGAAATTGCCATGTTTAAAGAATGTTCATTATGCCGTCATTCCTGGCAGAAGAGGGAACACTTTCTCACTGACCCGGATATAGAGATTGTCGGCTACCAGGTTTGCTTTGATGGAGCAAAAGACGGATTGTTTCTTTTTAACCATCTCTGTGAGACAACGTTGGCCTTGAAGGTCCAGGAGTTTGAAGACCTCCATACAGGTCCCAAGTATGAAGCTGTTTTAACCGGAACCGAAGAATGCCCGGGTCTCTGCCTGCATGTTGATCAACTTGATGCCTGTGATGCCAGGTGTGAATTCGCCTCTGTAAGGGACATTATTCAGACAATCAGGAAATGGCCCAAGGGCTGATTGTTTGCCGTTTGGCAACACCGGTAATGCACAGGACATGAAATAAAATTGCTCTTTCCCGTAAGTGTGCACCATTGGGCCGTTTTATTAATTGTTTGCCGATTTGCGGGCCCGCTCCAGATGATATTATACTTGACAATCGCTTAGTATCCTGACTAAAACAAACAAAATAATGTTAATTTATTTGTTTTGAGGCTAATCCCACATGGCCAGCGATAAACCTCAATAGACCTGTAACAGCCTTCCAGGGAACTAACCCTGTGGAGGCTTTTTTGTTTTATATCTTGCTGTGTAGTCGATAAAAAATATGTCCTGACAAGGATGCACATTTTCAAGCAGGCAGATCAGGGAGGTTGCTATGGATAAGATGTTGCGGATCGATATGGGAGGCGCGGGCGGACCACAGGTCAATGAGGTTTCGATTGGAGAATATGCCGGCCTGGGTGGCAGGGCTCTGACATCGGCTATAGTTGCCAAAGAGGTTCCGGCAACTTGTCATGCCCTGGGAGGTGAAAACAAACTGGTCATAGCTCCCGGCCTGTTGAGCGGCACCATTGCAGCCATGTCAGGCCGCATATCAGTTGGCTGCAAGAGCCCCCTGACCGGCGGCATCAAAGAGGCAAATGCCGGCGGCCAGCCGGCCCAGGTGCTTGCCAGGTTGGGCTATGCAGCAATTGTCCTGGAAGGAAAACCCGCCACAGATGATCTTTATAAGATACTCATCAATAAGGACGGTGTGCAGGTTGTTGCGGACAACAGCCTGAGGATGCTGCCCAACTACGACCTCATCGAAAAGATGAAAAGCGAATACGGCGATAAAAAAATCGCCTGTATTTCCATTGGCCCGG
>JAWVYE010000147.1:0-5145 GCA_033722905.1 Desulfobulbales bacterium | reverse complement strand
TCAGGCCAATGGCATTGTTCACAGGTATCCCTGGCAGGGCGCAGATGTTCAACCGGGGCCGGGATCGGCCTGCTGTAACTGTCAGCCAGAACTGCCAATACCTGGCGCAGACCTGATATCTTGGCCTGGACAAACCAGTCGGCACCGGGACCTATATGGCATTCAACGCAGGCAACCTTGACATGGGGAGAACGCTGGTAGGCGGTATATTCCGGTGCCATGACATCGTGACAGACCACACCGCAGAAGTAGGGAGAGTCGGTAAAATGATACCCCTCGTATCCGACAAGGACGAGAACTGTAATGTTCACGATTGTCAGGATAATAAAGCCGATGATAAAACTGCGATGCTTATGATCGCTGAGGTTGATCTGCAGGTGTTCTTTGACAATGCCGTACTTATGAAACTGCTTTCTCCGTAACCATGCAGCCAGGGGAATGGTCAAAAGCCCCATGACCATGCCGGCCGGCAGAACCATATAGGTTATGATACCGACATAGGGATTGTGGACAATTCCCAGCATTTCAACAATCATGCCGAGTATCATCAAAGTGATACTGATAGTTGTCAGGACCATACCGAACAGTCCCAGGGGTGTACGCCACATGCCCCGGATAATATGTCCCCAGGGCCCCCGGTATTTCTTCTGGTCTTCGCCTGCCGTAGTCTGTCCTTGCTGATTAGATTCGTTTGCTGCCATTGCTCTCAACTCTCCTTCGCATTCAACTTTATACTTTTAACTCAATATATTTTATCAATACATAAACCAGGGCAGAACCTTGCCTGGCTCTGGCAATTTTTTTTACGGGTGATCTGTATACCACGGTGTGGCAGACAAGTTCAACTCTTGAAATAACCCCCTTATATAACAAAGGGGGTTTTAAACCTCAACCGTTTTTTATGCAGTAAAAATATCTATTTCACATACAGAAAAATCATGGAGTAGATGATGGACACAACCAGTGAGAGCCCTATGGCCAACGCTGTAAAACCAAAAACATGCGAGACAACAAAATACCAGCGTGGCGTAGGGGGTACTTTTATCTCATCAAGCTTACCCTCTGCAACCAGTTCCGCATATTCCCGCGGCCGCTCATGCTGCAATTCCTCCAGGGGCATGGTGCCGGTAAAGATAACCGGATCCATGGGGAATTTCTCAGGACGCAGATGGGTATTGAAAAAATGAATGGTGAAAATAAAGCCCGATGCCAGCAGGGCCTCATCGCTGTGAATTATTGTGGCGATATTAATCCAGTAACCGGGAATAAATATGGTGAACGTTTCAGGGAACCAGAGACACAACCCTGTTGAACCAATGACCGCAACACCCCAGAAGACTGCCATGTAGTCAAATTTTTCCCAGTACGTCCAGCGTCCGTATTGCGGCTGCGGCCCCATGCCGAAAAACCACTTGAAGGTCTGGACCAGTTCCTTGGCATCGTTCAGGTTGGGGATCATGCTGTCTTTATGCAAAATAAACTGCATGATTGACTTACCTGATTTTCTCCAGTTCTGGTACATGAGGACGAAATTCAGGCCGAAATAAATAAAGGTGACAATCGCCATCAACCTGTGCAGTGCTCCCAGGACCTCAAAGCTGCCGAATATGTCGGCAACGAATTCAGCCCACCGTTCAGCGGCGAACTTCAACGCCATGCCCGTGACTGCCAGGGTCAGAAAGCTGATGATTACCAGAAAATGCAGAAACCTGGGAAAAATTGTAAAACGCTGAACATACTCTACTTGTTGGTTCTCCATAATAAATCTTCCTTCTCAATATCTCTCGGCTGTGGTGTATCTCATTATTTGTTCAAGTTATTCTTAAATTGCTGTCAGGACTTGTCATCATCCCCGTCCATAATTTTCTGATGGCTGTGCTGGCGCCGCCTCTTGAAGCGCTCCCTGAAAGATCGCGGCACCCAGAAAAGGGTATGGATGCCGAAGAAGGCGAAGGTGCCCACAAGCAGGCCGGTCATACCCCAGAACGTATAATAGAGGTAGGGATACTTGTCCCGGTCATGATGGGTGGCATGGGTCAGGTAGCCGGTAAACTTCCGGTTGGAGCCCGGGTGGCATTTTTTGCAGGTTTCCACAACATGGCGCCTGTTCAGGCGTGATTCGCTGTAGTAGGCCGGCAGAATATCATGGGACCCGTGACAGTCTGAACACTTGGCTGTCTTCTCGCCGCCCGAGAGCATGGAGGCCTTGCCGTGGTATGTTTCGAAATAGGTATCGGTTTCATGATCATGGCAGGTGCCGCATTCATCAAGGATCAGGCCGCGGAACCCTGCCGTATCATGGCGGCTGATGGTATGCGATGTATGGCAGTCATTACAAACTGGCAGCTTTTTATCTGTTTTTGATACCGTGGGGCTGTGGATTGACGAGCTGAATTTTTCGGAAATCCCCAGATGGCACTGGGCGCAGGCTGTAATGATGTTATCCCTGTGGACGCTGGAATCCGGGTCTGATGCCGGCAGCATGCTGTGCGCGGTATGACAGTTCGTACAGGTGGCCGAGACCATCAGTCCCGACTGTGACAAGCCGCGGCCGTGGATACTCATCTGGTAATGCTTGATGATATCATGCTGTGATCCGGTATAGCGCAGGGCGGCCTTCTCACCTTCCCTGTGGCAACGGGCGCAGAGATCCGGAACATTGCGGGCGAATATGGGAGACTCAAAGTCGGTTCTCGACTTTATGCCATGGGTGCCGTGGCACTCCGTGCAATTCGGGGCATTCTTGTCATTTTTTGCCACCAGGATGCCATGGGTGCTTTTTTCGTACAGATCGACAACCTCGGCATGGCAGATGGAGCAATCCACTTTACCCGAGCTCTGGCAGACCGGGCTCTTCTGGTGATCCACATTGACATGACACTTGGCGCAGGCAATTCTTTTATCCTTATGGATGGAGTGCTCAAAATCCTCAACATTGACATACAGGCTCCGTTCCTCGCCGTTGGCAAGAATTTTCTTCAGATCGGGATTGCCATGGCATTTCAGGCAGAACTTGTCGTTGAGGCTGTCTTCATACAGAACCCTCCTGGCCTTATGCGGCCCGTGGCATTCTACACAGGCCGGTATTTTATGGGGCTCTGTCTCCCACAGCTCTCCCCTGACGATCTTGGTGTGGGCTTCCTCGATATTTGCATGACACTTCATGCAGGTCTTTACCACATTCACACGGCTGATTGTTGACTTCGGATCCGTATGGGGCAGAACGTTATGGGCTGTATGGCAGCTTGAGCAGACAGCCGTCACGGTCAGCCCCTTGCGGTAGAGGCCTTCACCGTGAATGGACATGGAAAAATTCTTCAGAATGTTCTTCTTCGGAATGTTGTGGGTCAGGGTCATGGGGCTACCTTCCTGGTGACAGCGGCCGCAGGTAAAGGGAACATTCAATATATAGGTTGGAGATTTTACATCTTGGGAGGAAAGAATATCGTGCTTGCCATGGCAGTCCGTACATTTCGGCGCATAGGGATCATTCTTATCAATCGCCTGGCCATGAAGGCTGCCGGCATAGGTTTCAGCGATCTCGTCATGGCAGTTGGCGCAATCGACTTTTGCCAGGGGATAATCATGGGGCGCCTCTTCCACATCCGCTTCCTCATGGCAGGAGACGCAGCCGTTATCAGCATGTATCGACCCCATGAAAATCTCGCCGTCAACCGTCAACTGGATTGTTTTACCCTCAACTTCCACGGTGAGATCCGGGTCGGTGTGACAGTCGAGACAGTCTTCATCCGTCATGGCTGCTGCGTTCTGCACCAGACCCGCCAGCAATACGACACAAATAATAAGTAATAACTTCAACCAGCATTGTTTTTCTCTGACTTTTAGCATGATCCTTCTAACCTTGGTTTTTATGATCTTTGGGCATTATACTTAATAATAAATCCATCGGGATCGGAAGCAAGGTAGTATTTTTGCCGGATACCCCGATTTCCCTTATGGTCTGCAAGTAACGGAGCTGCAGGGATGCCGGCTCTTTAGCAATAAGGTTGGCCGCCTCGCATAGTTTGGCCGCTGCCTGCAGTTCACCGTCGGCGTTGATAATAGCCGCCCGCCGCTCCCTTTCCGCTTCCGCCTGCCGCGCCATGGCCCGCTGCATGCTTTCAGGCAGGTCGATCTCCTTTAATTCCACCTTGCTTATCTGCACACCCCACGGCTCTGTTTCATGATCCAGGATCTCCTGCATTTTTATATTCAAGGCATCCCGTTCCGACAAAATATGATCCAGGTCCTCCTGCCCGCAGACGCTCCTAAGTGTAGTCTGGGCCAGCTGTGATGTCGCCACCTTGTAATTTTCCACTTCAATGGACGCCTTTATGGGGTCAACCACCCTGAAATACACCACAGCACTTACCCGAACCGAGACATTGTCCTTGGTAATAATATCCTGCCCCGGCACATCATGGGTAATGGTCCGCATATCAACACGGATCATCCTTTCCAGCATGGGGGTGACAAAAACCACTCCCGGGCCTTTGGGGCCTCTCACCTTGCCCAGCCGGAAAACAACTCCCCGTTCATACTGGGGTATCATTTTTACCGTGGCGTAGAGGAACATCAGGAAAAGCGGAATTAAAAAAATGGCAACGTATAACATGACACCCTCCATCAGATACTTCTTAACGCCTTTCAATCCATGTTTTCCCAAGCAATGAAACACATCACAATAGGCAATGTGCAACATCTTCCGCTACAGTCACAAGGCAATATGCAACACATCTGTGGCACACGGAATATACGATTATTTTCTTAAATTGCAAGCAAAAAACACATTTTTATGAATCGCTATTCAATTTTTTCCGGAGCCTGGCAAGGCCTGCAACTCCATGAATTATTTTTGATAATTTTTCTCATCCCGGGGATGCATTCTTAGGACCCCCTCCCGGGACATCAACTTAACACATTGAATTTGTTAAAATTATTTTTTTCACTGGGTGCGTCATGGTAAAAATTGCCCGGTGATAGGACTCTTGTAAAATCTCCTGTATCGTCTTCTGCCTGGTGCGCACCATATTATACATGAGCTTGTTAGGAGCGATATCCAGCCCCATTATCCTCTTTTCCTTGACTTTTCATGCTGTACTGGTCTATTCATTGCATACAAAATTGTATGTCTTGCAATGATAT
>JAWVYE010000146.1:0-5190 GCA_033722905.1 Desulfobulbales bacterium | reverse complement strand
TCCTGGCGCAGAAGGGTATTGCCGTGAAACTGGCAGCCCCGACAGGACGTGCCGCCAAAAGGCTGGCGCAGGCCAGCGGCCGGGAAGCTACAACCATCCACAGACTTTTGGAGTATGATGCCTCGGCCAGAGGCTTTAAAAGAAACAGGGACGCACCCCTTGAAGCGGATGTGGTCATTATCGATGAATCGTCAATGATGGATATTGCCCTGGGCAACTCCCTCCTCAAAGCGGTTGCTGAAAATGCGGCCCTGGTGCTGGTTGGTGATGTTGACCAGCTGCCCTCGGTGGGGCCGGGGAACGTGCTCAAGGATGTTATTGATTCAGGCCGGGTGCCGGTGACACGGTTGCGGACAGTTTTCCGCCAGGGACCGGGGAGCCTGATCAGTTTTAATGCAGCCCGTATCAACAGGGGAGAATTTTTGGAGCTTCTGCCTGATTATGAAGGCGACAAGGACTTTTATTGTATTTTCAGGGAGGAAGCGGCGGAGATTGAAAAGGAGATTCTGAGTCTCAGCAGCAGACGTTTGCAAAAAAAGTACAGCTTTGACCCGATACGGGATATCCAGATACTGGCCCCCATGCGCAAGGGCATAATCGGCACAGAGAATCTCAATACCCGCCTCCAGGAAACCCTGAATCCGCAGGCGGTCTCCCGGGATGGCCGGCAACCCCGGCTGCGGCCCGGGGATAAGGTCATGCAGCTGCGCAATAACTATGACAAGGAAGTATTCAACGGCGATCTGGGTATTGTCGCCTCAATAGACACGGAAGCAGAGAGCGTGGAGGTGGATTTTGACGGCAGGAGGGTGGTTTACGAATCAGCCGACCTGATGGAAATCGTCCTGGCCTACGCCATCACGGTGCATAAATCCCAGGGTTCTGAATTCCCCTGTGTAATTATTCCGCTCCATACAACCCATTATCCCCTCCTGCAGAGAAATCTGCTGTATACTGCGGTGACCCGCGGCAAAAATCTTGTCATCCTGGTGGGCAGCAAAAAGGCAATACATATCGCTATTCATAATGACCGTATCCTGAAGCGCTATACCATGCTCAAGCAAAGACTTCTGGCCGGTTTGCCCATACAGCAGTAGCTTCCCCGCCTTTGCAGAGTTGAGAGTGTCACTTTGTGGTTGGCAATCTGCCATCTTTTTTCCGGAAGATCGCACCAGAATATACGGTTATGGTCTCCCCCCGAAAAAATCAAAATTTAGCGCCTGGGTGATTTTTATTGTTGATAAATCATTTTAAACATGATAGGACAACGGCTAATTATTTATGAATGATCATTCAATCATTTGGTGCTGTAAAACCTGCACTGCTGGATAAGCAGAGATGAATATAGAAACTTTGTTGGCGCAAAAAAAGAAGGCTGTTGTTCAGGTGTGGATTGACCGGGCCCTGGACTCATACGGGTCCCCTGAATTTTTCAAGAAGCAGAAAGACCGTTTTGCCAATCCGGTCGGGGCTACAATATCTGAGGGCCTCCATGACCTTTACGCTGTTCTGCTTGAAGGAAGAGCGCTTGAGGAAGCAGCAAAACCCTTGGAAAATATAATTAAGATCCGCGCCGTGCAGGACTTGAAACCTTCAGAGGCTGTTTTTTTCGTCTATGTTTTCAAGAATATTGTGCGCCAGGAGTTGGCCGGCGAAAAAGACAGGGAAGCCATTCTGGCCGCTTTGGCAGCACTTGACGCAAAAATTGACGCAGTGGCGCTCATGGCCTTTGATTTTTACATGGATTGCCGGGAGCGCCTGCACAAGATAAGGGTAAATGAAGTATTGAGCGGCAGGTCTGCATTAACCGACGGCACAAAGTGTATTTCGGGAATGCTCAAGAGGAATGGGATTGAGCTGGAAGACAACAATCAAAACAACAGACTAACCTGAAGCGAGGTATCGATAAATGAAGCACGCAATCCTTGCAGTAATTGGCCTGATAGCTTTAGCATGGCTGGGTTCTCTGGTAGGGCTGGACTATTTATTCGGGGTGGTGTTCCCCTATTTGGCCTTTGCAATATTTCTCGGGGGTTTTATCTACCGGGTGATTCACTGGGCCAAATCTCCGGTTCCGTTCCGGATTCCCACAACCAGCGGCCAGGGGAAATCTTTGGACTGGGTAAAACAGGACAAACTTGACTGTCCTGCAACTTTTTGGGAGGTTGTGGGCAGGATGCTTCTGGAGGTGTTCGCCTTCCGCTCCCTGTTTAAAAACACCAAGGCGGAAATCCATGACGGTCCCAAGCTGGTTTATGGTTCAAGCAAATGGCTCTGGCTTTTCGGCCTGGCCTTCCACTACTCTTTCCTAATAATAGTCCTGCGCCATATGCGATTATTTCTCAATCCGGTACCAGGTGTCATCGGGCAGCTTGAATTTTTTGACGGCCTCTTCCAGGTTGGAGTGCCGGTCCTGTATCAGACCGACCTTATTTTTGTCGGAACCGTAACCTATCTGTTCCTGCGCAGGGTTCTTATCCCCCAGGTCAAATACATCTCCTTTGCCGCTGATTATTTTCCCCTGTTCCTGATCTTCGCCATTGCGGTGACAGGCATTTTGATGCGCTATTTCATCAGGGTCGATGTGGTATCAATCAAGCAATTGACAGTAGGACTTGCCACCTTTTCGCCCGCCATTTCGGGAGACCTCGGTTCAATATTTTACATCCACGTATTTCTGGTTTCGGCACTGCTGGCATATTTCCCCTTCAGTAAACTCATGCACCTGGGGGGGGTTTTCCTAAGTCCCACCAGGAACCTTGCCAATAACAACCGTATGGTCCGTCACGTCAATCCCTGGAATGACCCCAACATAAAACCGCATTCCTATGCTGATTATGAAGATGAATTCAGGCAGTTCATGGCTGATGCCGACATACCGTTGGAAAAAGAATTGGAGCCGGAACCGGAACCGGAACCGGAACCTGAAGAACCAGCCGCTGACAATGCTGCTGAGCCTGCCGCGGCTGAGGCTGCCGCCGAAGAAACTCCGGCCGCTGATGCTGCTGCCGAAACTCCAGCTGAGAAGGAATAACGACTATGGCAGACACAAAAGTAGAAGAGATGAAAGTTAAAGTCGTCAAGGATCCGTCCTTGATGACCGGGGCCGTTCCCAGCAAGGACTGGATGGACACCACGGTGACCTTTAAACCCGGCAACTACTGCTATCCGGCCAAGAAAAGCATGGTTGAGTATCTCAGTAAAAGTTTGCCCGGACTCTTTGGGGAGCCCCGCGACTGGACAGTTGAAAGTGACGACTGGAACCTCCCCGAGAACTGGGTTGAGATCATCCTGCAGGGAATGCGTGAGAGACTTGATAAGTTCCGGTCATTCAAAGTATTTATGGACATCTGCGTACGCTGCGGCGCCTGTGCCGACAAGTGTCATTTCTTTTTAGGCACCGGGGACCCCAAGAATATGCCTGTGCTCCGGGCTGAACTGTTACGCTCAGTATACCGCGGTAATTTTACCAAAGCCGGTAAGATACTGGGTTCAATCGCCCGCGGCCGGGAAATGACCTTTGAGGTGCTGAAAGAATGGTTCATGTACTTTTACCAGTGCACTGAATGCCGCCGTTGCTCTGTTTTTTGCCCGTACGGTATTGACACTGCGGAAATTACGGCCATGGCCAGGGAGCTTCTGCACCTGGTAGGGGTCGGCACCAACTGGATCCTGGAACCGGCTGCCAACTCGAACCGGACCGGTAATCACCTGGGTTTGCAGCCCCATACATTCAAGCAGAACGCCGAGTTCCTTCTGGATGATATCGAAGAGGTGACAGGAGTGAAGCTCAACAGCCTGACCTTTAACCGCAAGGGCGCTGAGGTGCTCTTTGTCATCCCTTCCGCCGATGTCTTTGCCGATCCCGGCATCTTCACCTTCATGGGCTACCTGCTCATTTTTGACCATATCGGCCTTGATTACACCATCAGTACTTACTCATCAGAAGGCGGCAATTTCGGTTCCTTTACCAACAACGAACTGATGAAAAAGCTGAACGGCAAGATGTATGCCGAAGCGGAAAGGCTTGGTGTCAAGTGGATACTGGGCGGCGAATGCGGTCATATGTGGCGGGTCGTGCACCAATACATGGAGACCATGAACGGGCCTCCCGATAACCTGGAGGTGCCGAAGTCACCGATTACCGGCACGGTTTTTGAGAATGCCGCTGCGGCCAAAATGGTTCATATATCAGAATTCACCGCAGACCTGATCAGGCACAACAAGCTGAAGATAGACAAAAGCCGCAACGATCACCGTATCGTCACATTCCATGATTCCTGCAACCCGTCAAGGGGAATGGGATTGCTCGAGGAACCGCGCTATATCCTGGAAAATGTCTGCAACAACTTATATGAAATGCCGGAAAACACAATCAGGGAGAAGACCTTCTGCTGCGGCAGCGGCACAGGCTTGAATACGGGCGAGATCATGGACCTGCGAATGCAGGGCGGACTGCCGCGGGCCAATGCTGTGAAATATGTGGAAGAAAAACACGGCGTCAACATGCTCTCCTGTATATGCGCCATTGACCGGGCAACCCTTCTGGCCCTGATGGAATACTGGAATCCCAATGTCGGAGTATGCGGGATTTCTGAACTGGTTGGCAATGCCTTGGTCATGGATGGAGAGAAGGAAAGAGACCAGGACCTTCGTTTTGAAGAACTGGCCGGAGCAGCTGAGGCAGCTGCAGCTGCAGCAGAAGCTGAAGCCGGTGAATCCGGAAACAACGAGGAGGGTGAATAATGTACGACGGAAAGTTAATCATCCCCGGGCTCATCATATTTGTTGCCTTGATGACATTCCCGATCTGGAAAAACATGGGGAATGCCGGTCCCGTCCCTAAACCTGAAAAACCACAAGGGGTAACCAAATGTGTCAAGCCGGCCCAGTACATGCGGACATCACATATGAAGCTCCTGGACGATTGGCGTGACGAGGTATTACGTGAAGGCAACAGGACACCTGTTGAGGTGGAAGGTGTAAAGTATGACAGAAGCCTGCAGAACGGCTGCATGAAATGCCACGTTGAGAAGAAAAAATTCTGCGATGAGTGTCATACGTATACATCCGTAAAACCGTATTGCTGGGATTGCCATTTCCTGCCTGAGGAGACGTTCTAATGGATATAAAGAGAAGACAATTTTTAAAGATTGCCGGATTGTCAACCATAGCAGGCCTTGGTGCCCC
>JAWVYE010000145.1:0-5220 GCA_033722905.1 Desulfobulbales bacterium | reverse complement strand
CTCTTTCCAGCATGGCAAGACGGTGGGAAAATCCAGAAATTTCACTGCCGTCAACATGCCCGGTCTTATGCGGCGGCTGTGCTGCCGGGATGAACCATATGGCATCGAGCCCAAGGCCCTGCAGGACATGGTCGGCAACTGCCAGGTGGCCGTTGTGGACCGGATCAAAGGTGCCGCCCAGAAAGCCGATGCGTTGTTTTATTTCAGCAGACCGATCCATGTTCAAGCTGAAGGGTTCATATATGTCATGGAAGTTATATTCTCACCTGGCCGTCGCCATAGACGATAAATTTTCTGGTGGTCAGCTCTTTCAGTCCCATGGGACCATAGGCATGCAGCTTGGTAGTACTGATACCGATCTCGGCGCCCAGGCCGAACTGGCCGCCGTCACTGAAGCGGGTCGAGGCGTTTATCATGACTGCTGAAGCATCAACCTCCCTGAGAAAGCGCTGGCCGTTGGCATAGCTTTGCGTGACAATTGTTTCGGTATGCTGGGAGCCATACCTGACAATATGGTCCATGGCCGCATCCAGGTCATCGACAATCCTGACCGCCAGGATAAGATCAAGAAATTCAGCCGGCCAGTCATCTTCAACAGCATCCTTAATGTCCGGCAGGAGCTGTTTTGTTCTCGGGCAGCCGCGTAATTCCACACCTGCTGCAATCAGTTTCTCCGCCACCGGCGGCAGAAAATCCTCGGCGATATCCTTATGTACCAACAGGGTTTCCAGGGCATTGCAGACACCGGGTCTCTGGCATTTGGAGTTCATAACAATATCTATGGCCATATCAATATCCGCATCAGCATCAATAAATACGTGGCAGACCCCCTTGTAGTGCTTCAGGACCGGAATCCTTGAATTTTCAGCAACAAAGCGGATCAATCCTTCACCCCCCCTGGGGATTATCAGATCGATATATTCTTCAAGGGACAAAAGCACATTCACCGCCTCCCGGTCGGTTGTAGGTATTACCTGGACAGCAGCCGGATTTATATTTTCAGAGGCCAGTGCATCCTGCAGCACTCTCGTCAAGGCCAGGTTTGAGTGAATCGCCTCGGACCCGCCGCGCAGGAGTATGGCATTGCCGGCTTTGAGACAGAGAGCTGCGGCATCGACTGTTACATTGGGCCTTGATTCATAGATCATGCCGATTACCCCCAAAGGGATACGCATCCGGCCCACCATGATGCCATTGGGCCTTTTGATCATTTCATCAATCTCACCTACAGGATCAGGCAGCGCCGCCACCTCCTGCAAACCGAGGATCATGGATGCAATGACTTTATCAGTCAGGGCCAGACGATCAAGCATGGCTGCGGACAATCCTTTGTCACGGCCGGCGGCCAGGTCTTTTTCGTTTTCAGCCTGGATAAATTCCTTTTGCTCCTGAAGTGCTTCGGCCATGCGCAGCAGGACATTGTTTTTACTTGCAGTGGATAAAGAGGCCACATCCCGGGCCGCCTTTTTTGCCCCAGCAGCCAGAGATTCAACTGTACTTTCAATGGACATTTTCCTGCTCCATGAGTTTTTATTTATTGTTATTAGAGAACAACAAGGTTGTCCCTGTGGATAATCTCATCACTGTCCTTGTATCCGAGAGTTTTTTCGATCTGGGTGGTCTTAAGACCCTTGATCCTGTTTAAATCAATGGCGCTGTAATTGCTCAATCCGGTGGCAATGGCGCTGCCCTCTTCATTGAGGCACTGAACAGGGGCACCAACTTTAAAGTTACCCCTGACTTCTAGAATCCCTGAGGGCAGCAGACTTTTCCCTCCTGTGATAAGTGCTTTGCAGGCACCATTATCAAGGACCAGATAACCCTGAGGCCTTAAAACATAAGCTATCCAATGCTTCCGGCTTTGCATTTTTTCCGCCTGGGGCAGAAAAAATGTGCCGACCGGCTCACAGGCAAAAAGTTTCTGGATAATTGCATGCTCCCGACCTGAACCTATGAAGGAGCTGCCTCCCCGGGCTGAAACCATATGGGCTGCCTGAATCTTGCTCTGCATGCCCCCAGTCCCGAGAGCGCCGACCACAAAACCGGCCATTGCCTCAACTTTTCTGTCTACTTTGGCTACTGTATAGACCGGGTGTGCTTCGGGATTTTCATGGGGATTTCCGGTATACAACCCATCGATATCCGTGAGGCAAATAAAGAGATCAGCCTCAATAAGGTTTGTGATCAGTGCCCCGAGGGTGTCATTGTCACCAAACCGCAGCTCTTCAACTGATACAGTGTCATTTTCGTTGATTATCGGGATAATCCTCCACTCCAGCAGGGTCAGGATTGTGTTGCGGACGTTTAAATAACGATTCCTGTTGGAGAGGTCATCATGGGTAAGGAGCACCTGGGCGACCTTGTATCCCAGGCGATCAAAAATATCCTCATAGAAACGCATGAGGCTGCTCTGTCCGACTGCTGCTGCACCCTGCTTTTCTTTTAGTTCGAGGCTTCTGCCGATCTGCAGCCCCAGTCTTTTTTTCCCGGCAGCTACTGCGCCTGAGCTGACAAGTATCACCTCTCGGCCGGACTTGATCAAAAAAGAAATTTCCCGGGCCAGATTTTTCATGACGGACATGCTTAACCCGTCGTCGCCGGTCAGAACCGCACTCCCCACCTTGACAACAACTCGTTTTGACCTGCTGAGATGAGATTTGCGCAATGCCAAGCCTTCTTCTTTACTCACCTGAAATGTCATAACACGGCTTTACTTTCATGCTGAATTATTATTATGGGCCCAGCTATTGATTAACTGGCAGCAACGAATAAAGTTACTCGCCCGATCCGTCCTCAAGGGTTTCAGCCAGAAATTGCTTCAGGGGATCAATACCTGAACCTGTAAGAGCAGATATTGCAAGTACTGATATATTCTTGTTGGCAAATATTCCCTCAAGCTTTGCAAGTTTATCCGTACCGGTCAATAAATCAACCTTATTAAGAACAATGACTTTTCTCCGGCCCGGAAGTGCTTCGTTGAACCTGTGCAGTTCCTGTTCAATAGTCTGCTGATCTGCTATGATCTCCGCAGTGGTTTTGGAAGCGTCAAGGATATGCAGGAGCAGTTTTGTCCGCTCAATGTGCTTGAGAAACTTATGCCCCAAACCGGCTCCCTGGTGTGCTCCTTCAATAAGGCCGGGGATGTCGGCAATAATAAGGGGAGCATAATGCTCATACTTCATTACCCCGAGATGCGGTTCAAGAGTAGTGAAGGGATAGGAGGCTATCTTGGGCTGTGCCGCCGACAGTTTAGACAGCAGTGTTGATTTGCCCGCATTCGGCAGGCCGACAAGACCGACATCAGCCAAGATTTTCAACTCTACACGCAGCCAGCGTTCCTCGCCCGGTTTGCCCTTACCCGCAATACGCGGTGTCCGGTTAGTGCTGCTGGCAAAATGGGTGTTACCTTTTCCTCCCCTGCCTCCTTTGGCGACGACAACTTCCTGCCCGTCTGCAATAAGGTCAGCGATCACTGCACCGGTCTCTGCATCTTTAATCAATGAGCCGGCCGGCACTTTAACAATCCGGTCGGCGCCGCTCCTGCCGTGTTTTTTCTGGCCGGTTCCGTGCGCACCTCTTTCAGCCTTAAAATGGGAGCGGTAGCGAAAATCTATGAGAGAGCCGAGTTGCTTCGACGCCTTGATGATGACATCACCGCCGTCACCGCCATCGCCGCCGTCAGGGCCGCCTTTGGGAACAAATTTTTCCCTGCGAAAACTGACACAGCCGTTGCCGCCGTCACCGCCTTTTACAAAAAATTTGGCCTCATCAATGAAAGCCATGACAATATCTGCTGAATATTTAAAGGTTAATGCTGTGTTGCAAGCAATCACAGATCAATGATGTTCGGCTTGGCATGAGCAAATTGTTCATGCCGCACCTCGTCAGGCAGGGCGGTAAAGATATTATTGACCAGGATGGGTTTCAGCAAGTCAACAGGACAGACTGAGGATCATGATCCGTCGGGATAAACGCTTACCCTTTTGCGGTTACGTCCAAAAGTTTCATAGGTGACGACACCATCTATTTTGGCATACAGTGTATAGTCACGGCCAAGACCGACATTGGTGCCGGGATGGATTTTGGTGCCTAGCTGCCGCACCAGAATATTCCCTGCTTTGACAACCTGGCCGCCGAACCTTTTCACTCCACGCCGCTGGCCTATACTATCCCTTCCGTTTCTTGAGCTGCCGCCTGCTTTTTTATGTGCCATGATAAAACCTCAATGCATTATCAATTGAATATTGTTGGATTATGCCGCATTAAAGAGAAATATCTGATACTTCAAGAGCTGTGAACAGCTGACGGTGACCGCGTTTGACACGGTACCCTTTACGCCGCTTTTTCTTGAAAACCAGTACCTTTTTTTCCTTGCCCTGTTCAACTATTCGTGCTGTGACAACAGCACCTTCCACAGTCGGCTGTCCTATCCGGCAGGTATCTCCATCAACAACAGCAAGAACATCTTTCAATTCTATTGTGTCACCGACATTACCGGCTATTTTCTCAACCCGCACAAGTGTGCCCGCTGATACCTGATACTGTTTCCCTCCGGTACGGATTATGGCGTATCCGGTATAAGCTGCAGCATCTTCGGAACTTCTTTTTTTCCCGGCAGGCTTTTTAGCTTTCGTACTTTCTGCCTTGGCCTCTGCCTTTGCGGCCGGTTTCTCTTTTGCTTCAGCCTTGACCTCAATTTCGGCTGTTTTATCCTCAACATCCGAGTCCCGGCCCTTGCCCCCGGTTTCAGAGAGAAGAAGCTCGAGAAGTTCCGCCTTACGGGACTTCTTGTTAAAAGTTACCCCGAGCGCGGTCAGCTCTTCAATGAGCTCCTTAACGGTCATTTTTTCGTACTCTTTCATAATAGTATCCTAAATAATCTATTTCCTAAGCCGGCGGTTTTCTCAGGGAGTTGACCTTGGCCCACATTTTGTGTGTATATTGAATGTAATTCTTTAATTATTTGCTGCAAACTAAAAAACAGGAATTAATAACAAAAGTGAAATATTTGTCAAGTCAATTTAGCGGCAGATGCGGCTAGCCTTCAGCCAAACGCTTTGCCTCTTTTTCCTTGCGGATTCTGCAGGCCATTTCAAAAGCCTTCTCTTTTCCGTGTTTATTGATGGAAACAGAGGTCTTCCCCTGTTTACCGGAAGAAGTGACCCAGCTGACCTCATATCTGTTCAGTTTTGCGTTATGACGCACCCCTACAATTCCTGT
>JAWVYE010000144.1:0-5243 GCA_033722905.1 Desulfobulbales bacterium | reverse complement strand
CTTTATTAAAATTTTCACATAATTGTCAACAGGAATTATTAATATATTTCTTTAAGTATAGTTTTAAAAAATATTATAATAAATATATACAAAAAGTATAAATAATTTACAAAAAACTACAATTCCGGGGGTTGGCTGTAATTAAATGCGCCTGCCTATTATTGTACAGGTTCCTTGTTGGGCCAATCCAGTAACTCGGTTTGTCTTTTTCCCTGCGGCGTAACAACCAGGGTCTCGATTCGCTGAACGATGTCCTTGATCTCCGCTATTGTATCACCCATCTTTTCAACACAATTTTCGATAAATTCGATCTGGGCTCCCTGAAAGTCTGCGTTGAGGAACTCCATCATGTCATAAACCTCCTTGGCAATTCTGTAGCCAACCTCCAGAGGGGTGCATGCTGCGGCCCCATTATTGCCGAGGACATCCTGGTTGGCGGGATGTTCACAAATTTCATTTGATATTTCAAGGGCCTTGGAGGCAACATAGGCTGTCATTACAACAGAGGTGTGTATCGGGTCACCCAGAAGAGTTCCCGGCCTCGGGGGGCAAAGAGAATCGCTATCATTCTGCTGCACAGCATAAAAATCAGCCATCACCGCAAATTCCTGCGAATGCTTTGCTAACTGTACTGATGCAACATTAATATGCTCAATGGCATCATCCAGATCTGCATCAAACCGGGCTCTCTTTTCAAGAACCTCGGTGTTCTTGCCCTTGCATTCAGTCTGGCAGAGCCCTTCCTGCTCTTCATTGATTTTAACCGGTGGCGCGGCTTTGACAAAAGGGCTTGAGCTGTCTGCTGGGTTTTCGTGTTCCAGCCAGACAATTTTCCAGCTGTTGCACTTGTCATCGAGAGCTTTTGCTTCGTCGCTTGCCTTGAAAAAGTCATAAAAGCCGGCATCATCAACAATACCGATTTCCAGGTCATCGAGGATTTCATCACGGACAGCTTCTTCAACAGCTATTTTTTTGCATGTCTTCTGGGTGCCGTCTTTTTTGTTCTTCCCCTTATAAGCACCTTCTATCATTTCCTGGAAATCATTTTCTTCCAGGGAGTTGTTTTCCTCATGGGCGCGGTCCTGAACATTTTTCAGTTTGTTCTTTCTCATTACCAGGGAATCGCAACTTGCAGAATTTTTATTTTTACAGGCATTATCAACATATCCCTCCAGTTCGTTGATCAGTTCATTTTCCGCATTGAGCATTTCACATACTTTCGATTTCATCGACCCAGCACCATGGGTATTGTCACATTCAACGGTCTTGGCTGAAACAGCGGCAGCAAAAAACAAACCAAGCATAATAGCTGTTCCTAACAGATTAAGTCTTTTCATGGTGTGCCTCCTGTGATTGGATAAATTCGGTGTAAAAAACACGAATGCCTCCACCGGGAATAATTTCCCAATGAAGGCCTGGAAAAGTACTTTCAGAAAAAACCCTTTCAATGGATTCTCTCCCTGCAGAGGCCAATGTATGGAAAAAGAAATATTACTACACAATATAAATAATAAAGAAATTAATCAAGTGCCACAATGTGTTAGGAAGTGGTGTCTGCCGGGCCTTATGCAAAGAACTTTTCTAAATGGAATTGGGTTGTTTTCAGATATCTTTGGCCATTGTCAGGGCTGTGAAAGAGCAAGAGAGCAAACCGGCCGTTTGAGAACGTTTTATGTTTAATAATTTTTTCATAGCACTATTGCAGCTAAAAGCTAGGAGCTTTTCAGGTAACACCTTTATTTCCTGTTACTTTTTAATTTACACATCTCACAATATTTTTTTGCAGACATGCTGGATTTTTTTTTATTCATTGTTATTTTTTCTTAGTCAGGATTTATTGTGTTCAAATGTAAATTACTTACGGCAAATATTAATAAAAATTTAATATGCAGGTGACAGAATGGTTAATAAGGTTATCCTCATCGGCAATCTCGGCGCAGATCCTGAAATTCGTTATACACAGAATGGGGCAGCCGTAGCGAATTTGCGCCTTGCCACAACGGAAACGTGGAAGAAAGACGGTGAAAAAGAAGAGCTGACCGAGTGGCACAGGGTTGTCGCTTTCGGACGCCTGGCTGAAATTTGCGGTGAATATCTGTCCAAGGGCAGCAAGATTTATATTGAGGGGCGTATTCAAACGCGCAAATGGGAAGATCGTGACGGGAATCCCCGCTATACAACGGAGATTGTCGCACGGGAAATGAAGATGTTGTCTCCCAGAGGGGCTGGAGATCAGAACCAGGGCGCCTACCGAGAAGAAGAACCGCCGCTGCCAAATGCGCCGCCAATGGAAGATGACGTGCCGTTCTGATAAAACTGTCAAGATAAAACAATACAATCAGTGTTTCTGACTTATGGATTATTATGATGTTCTGGGTGTCAAAAAAGACAGCTCAGATCAGGACATAAAAAAGGCCTACCGTAAGCTGGCCATGAAATACCACCCTGACCGCAACAAAGGGGACAAGGATGCTGAAGAGAAGTTTAAGAAGATCAGCGAGGCGTATGCCGTCCTTTCTGACCCTGAGAAGCGTAAGCAGTATGATACGTTCGGCGAAAGTGGTTTTCAGCAGCGTTACAGCCAGGAGGATATTTTCCGGGGATTCGACCTCGGCGATATCCTCAAGGAATTCGGCTTAGGCGGAATGAGCGGGGGGTTCAGGACCTCCGGCGGCCCGGGCAGCAATTTTGAAACCTTTTTTTTTCACGGTGGCGGTCCCGGAGCCGGTCCTGCAACCCAGCAGTCTGCCAAGGGCAGCGACCTGATCTACGAACTCTCGGTTTCACTGGAAGAGGTATTAAACGGTTCGGACAAGACAATCTCACTACGCCACGAAAACAGGACGGAAAACGTATCAGTCAAGATACCAAAGGGTATTAAAGCAGGCCAGAAACTCAGGCTGGCGGGAAAGGGCTCACCATCACCCTACGGTGGTCCTCCGGGAGACCTTTTTCTCCTCATAAAGGAAGCGCCCCATCCTGTTTTCACCAGGGAAGGCGACAACCTGATTGTTGAACAGCGCATACCGTTCAGCAAGGCCTGTCTCGGTTCAGAGATAAATGTCAAATCACTGGAAGGCAAGGAGCTTAAGGTGAAAGTTCCTGCAGGTATTCAGCCGCAGTCAAAGCTGCGTCTGCAGGGGCATGGCCTGCCGACGGCAAAAAGCGGCCGCGGAGATATCTTTGTGAAAATACTTGTGGATATCCCGAAGGAGCTTTCAAGTGAACAGAAGAAACTCATCTCGGAGCTGGCGGAAAAAGGGCTCTAACACAAAGAACCTGATCAATACTTGCTGTCAGCATAGGCCAGCCAGCCGTCGGCCAGAACCAGTTCACGATCAAATGGATTCAAGGTAAAGGAAAATTCCTCTTTCCTGCCCTGCTCATTTTGCGCAATAATTTTGTTCTGCTCCAGGTCAACATTGATGACCGTATTTTCTCCTAACAGGAAGAGGGTGTCTATTTCGTTTTTAGGAAGTTCGATGGCCAGCATGCCGCAGTTAAACATGTTCTGCCGGAAGATTCTGGCAAAGCTTTCCGCAATGACGACTTTAATGTCATTAACCTCAAAAACCCAGACAGCATGCTCCCGGGATGAGCCGCAGCCGAAGTTGCTTTTCGCAACAATAATGCTTTTTCCGGCAATATCCCTGCCGGCATTAAAACCGTCCAGGTGAAGGTCTTCCAGAATATGGGGTTTTAATGCCTCCTTGGAGTTTTCCGTGAGATACTTGGCCGGAATAATTTCATCGGTATTGATATCGTCTCTGTCCAGGAAAAGTACCTGGCCGTTAAACTGTTTCATTTTTTCTCCTCAGCCTTGTTGTCTCGATGACAAATTACATTCGGCCCTGTTTATAGGTATTTGCCGGGGTCGGTAATATGACCGGCTATTGCCGCTGCTGCAGCGGAAAGAGGGCTCATCAGGTGGACCATGCCGCCCTTTCCCATACGCCCGTTGAAATTTCTGTTTGTCGTGGAGGCACATGCTTCACCTTCAGCCAGGACACCGTTGCTCATGCCAAGGCAGGCTCCACAGGTCGGATTGGTAACGCAGAAACCGGCATCCATGAAAACCTTGATCAAGCCTTCTGCCATTGCCCGGGAGTATATTGCCGGCGTGGCAGGGGAGAGTATACCGCGCACAGTGGGTGCTATTGTTCTGTTTGCCAGAATTGCTGCCGCTGCGCGCAGATCTTCTATACGACCGTTTGTACAGGAACCGATATATACCTGGTCAATGGGAGTGCCTTCCATATCGGTGATATCTTTTACCTCGTCGGGCTTGAAGCCATAGGTGACTTGGGGCTGCAGCCCGGAAACATCAATGCGCAGCTCTTTGGCATAAACCGCGTCGGGATCGGAATGCCATTTTTTGCTGTCAGCCACCGCCTCGTCAACGCTTGCGTACGAATCCTTGATAAACGGCCACAGATATTCCACCGTCACCCGGTCCGGCATACAGATGCCGGAGGTGCCTCCTGCCTCTATTGCCATGTTGCACAGGGTCATACGTGCTTCCATGGACATCTGCTCAACAACAGGTCCGACAAATTCCATTACCATGTCAGTTGCGCCGTTTACACTGATCTGCTTGATAATGTTCAATATGACGTCCTTGGCGGAAACGGTGTCCGGCAGTTTCCCGCTGATGTAGACTTTCATGGTTTTGGGTTCTCTGAAAGAGCATACTCCCTTTAAAATGCCAACTTCCAGGTCGGTTGTGCCGACCCCGGCGGCAAATGCACCAAAGGCGCCATGGGTGCAGGTATGTGAATCGCCCATGATCACCGTATACCCTGGCCGGATAAAACCCTTTTCAGGGAATATTGCATGGCAGACACCGTTGCGGCCGATATCAAAAAAATCCTTTATTTTATGGCGCCTGGCCCAATCCCGCAGAATCTTGCCCTGGGTCGCAGTTTTAGAATCCTTGGCCGGCGTGACATGGTCGATTACAGCCTTGATTTTGTCAGGATCAAAAACCCTGTCACGGTTTTTGGCCACCAGGTCATTTATGGCGATGGGCGTGGTGATCTCGTGGCAGAGGATCACATCTATATCAAGGACGACATTGCCAGGTGAGGGTTCATCCCTCAGGTGCGCGGCAAATATTTTTTCTGCTATGGTTTTTCCCATAATTCTGACACTCCGTATACATTGAAAATCAATTGTCCACAGTGAATCGAGTTTTTTAACCATGTTGAACAAGAAGGTCAAATTAAAAGTGAATACATATGCCG
>JAWVYE010000143.1:0-5260 GCA_033722905.1 Desulfobulbales bacterium | reverse complement strand
GAAAGGTAGCCACGGAACTGGTAAATTACACCCGTAAATTTTTCAGCGAAAAAAATATCAACGTTGAGATCGAGTTTTCCTGGGGAGCCACAGAGGCAAAGGTCATTTCAGGCCTGGCCGATGCCATTGTCGAGGTGACAGAGACCGAAAGCACAATCAGGGCCCATGGTTTAAGGATTATCCACGAGATGATGACCTCGAATACACAATTTATCGCCAATAAAAGAGCCTGGGATGATCCCTGGAAAAGGGAAAAAATTGAGAACATTGTCCTGCTTCTGCAGGGAGCTCTCAAGGCAGATAAAATTGTCGGCCTGAAAATGAACGTTCCTGCCGAATTGCTGGATAACGTTATCAGTATTCTGCCCAGCCTCAATGCCCCGACCATAGCCAATCTCTATAATACTGACTGGTATTCGGTTGAGACCGTGATTTCCGAGCACCAGGTGCGGGAGTTGATACCGCGGCTGATTAAAAGCGGCGCTGAGGGTATTATTGAATACAAGCTGAACAAGATCATCTGAATGTTTGAGGCGGGTTATGAACAAGGCCCCGGGGCGGCGATGAGGCAATTACAGCAGTGACGGCTATTTCAACGCAGAAATTTTCTGATGTCAGGTTCCTGACCAGTGTGTTTACTATCAAGGAGCTTCCGGCCCCGGAAATTCCGGAAATTGCATTTGCCGGTCGTTCAAATGTCGGCAAATCGAGCCTGCTCAACCGTCTTATCAAGCGTAAGAATCTGGTCAAGACCAGCGCCAAACCGGGCAAGACCCAAAGCCTCAATTATTTTCTGGTGGACAAGAGCATCTACCTCGTTGATCTGCCGGGATACGGGTATGCCAAGGTTTCCAAAAAGATGCAGGCTGCATGGCAGACCCTGATAAGCGAATATTTGGCGACCAGGGAAAACCTGAAATGCGTTGTTGTCATTGTCGACCTGCGGCATGAACTCAAGATAGCCGATCTGCAGCTGGTGGACTGGCTCCGCAGCAGGGGGGTGCCCTTGCTGCTGGTCTATACCAAGGCAGATAAAATATCGGCAAATCAACGGGATAAGAACGCTGCTGTGCTTGATGCAGGCTTTGGGGTTTTAAAGTCAGAACGGCTGGTGTTTTCTGCAAAAACTGGCATGGGCCGGGATAATCTTTTACAATCTCTTGACAGCTTTCTTATTTAGTGGTTAATTGCAAACTTTCGCCGATATTTCTTTACATTTTGGGTAAGGTGAGTTTCAAAGGTAGGCTTCAATTTGGTTGTAACTTAAAGCAAGGGGGATTGTAAATTATGCCAAATAGAGACTGGCCCTGTTGGGAAATCATGAAATGTGAGGGGACGGATGAATGTCTTGCCAGAAAACGTCCCGATTTAAACTGCTGGGAAATTGCCAGTGAGATGGATGATTACAGAAAGGCCTTCAATATCTGCAAAGACTGTATCGTCTATATGCTCAAGGCAGAGAGCACTATTCTCTCAAAGCAGGAAATGCAGAACATCATGAAAAGAAAAAGCGATTGTGCTTTAGCCTGATTACTGCATCCTTGAATTTAATGTTTTTTTGTGCGGCGGGCCATCTGCATTGATGGCCTGCCCCACCCGCCGCCACCTGGAGTCTTTATAACCAGGAGATCATTCGCTTCAGCTTCAAAGACCAACTTGCCCGCCAGCTTTGTTCTCTTTTTTTTGCGCACCAGTTCATTTTTTCCCGGCAAGCCGCTCTGACCGCCGGCCAGTCCATAGGGCTGCAGTACTCTTCTCTCGGTAAGAAGAGAGACCTGGGCCTTTTCTAAAAAACGATACGATCTGATTATCCCCTCGCCGCCCTTATGCAGCCCTGCTCCACCTGAGCCATGTCGCAGGCCGTAGTGTTCAATCCGGAGCGGATAGGTGTGCTCCAGGGCCTCAACAGGAGTGTTCATGGTATTGGTCATATGGGTATGAATGCCGCTCAATCCGGCCAGTTCGGGACGGCCTCCCATGCCGCCGCCGATTGTTTCATAGTAGGAAAATTCCCGGCCGGAGTGATTTTTATCTCCACCGATGGCAATGTTGTTCATGGAGCCGCAGCTGGCTGCCGGAATCAGCCCGGGAATAGCTTCATGCAATGCGCCGAGCAGAACATCGACAACTCTTTGTGAGGTTTCAACATTGCCGGCGGCAACCGGGGCGGGGTAAATGGCATCAACAATGGAACCCGGCCGGGTAATTATCTCTATCGGCTTGTATGAACCATGGTTAATGGGGTGTCCTTCGCCAACCAGACATTGAAAAACATAGGCCGTTGCCGACATAAGTACAGATTTTACGGTGTTGACAGGGGTAACGGTCTGGTCGCCGCTCCGGCTGAAATCAGCAATGATGGTTGCGTTGTTTATGGTAAGATCAACTGTAATCGGCACCGGGGCCATGGAGCCGCTGCCGTCATTATCAAGGTAATCGGTATAGGAATAAAGTCCGTTCGGTATCTTTTTGATGACGTTTTCCATCAATAACCGTGCATACTCTTTAAGCTGATCAAGGACGGCATAAACATGATTGCCCCGGTATTTCTGCAGAATTTCATGGATCCTTGCCCTGCCACGGGCTAAGGATGCCAGCTGGGCCCGTAAGTCACCCAAACGTTCTTCCGGATTCCGGACATTTTGCAGAAAGGCATGCATGAAATCATGGTTATAAGCACCCTGCTTGTAAAGAAGCATCGGTGAAATAATAACCCCTTCATCCTGCAGGTGACCGGCTAATCCCATTGAACCCGGATACCTGCCGCCTACATCGGCATGGTGGGCACGGTTGACAATATAAAACCGGGGTGCTGCGGGTGCCTGCTCCCCGGTGGAGAAAAATACCGGTTCTATCAGGGTAATATCCGGAAGATGGGTGCCGCCTCTGTAGGGATCGTTGGTAATGACTATATCACCGGGTTGCAGGGTCAGTTCGTCAAGAACCGAGTCCAGGGTCATGGGCATTGCCCCGAGATGAACCGGGATGTGAGCAGCCTGGGCGATTAATTCTCCCCCGGCATCAAAAATCGCACAGGAAAAATCCCTCCGCTCCTTGATGTTGGACGAAAATGATGAACGGGCAAGGATTATGCCCATTTCTTCGGCTATTGAACTGAACAGCTTATTAAAAACCTCAACTTCAATTATATCATGCATTGGGGTCAGGGGGCCGGGCGGTCGGCCTACTTCTGTTCGGATTTAAGTACTGCCAGAAAAGCCTGCTGGGGGATGTCCACATTGCCAACAGTCTTCATCCTCTTTTTGCCGGCCTTCTGCTTTTCAAGGAGTTTGCGCTTTCTGGTGATATCGCCGCCATAACATTTGGCAGTAACATCTTTTCTCAGGGCTGAAACATTAGTCCGGGCAACAATGGTTGAGCCGATGGCAGCCTGGATGGCAATTTTGAACATATGTCTCGGTATTTCCTCCTTGAGGCGCTCACATGCATGCAAACCCCGCTCTCTGGCTTTCGAGGTATGCACCAGTTGCGAGAGGGCATCAACTTTTTCACCGTTGACCAGAATATCGAGCTTGACCAGGTCGCTTTTCAGGTAATCCCCCAGTTCGTAATCAAAGGAGCCGTAGCCCTGGGTTATGGATTTCAGCTTGTCGTAAAAATCATATATTACCTCTGCCAGGGGCATATCACAGTTGAATTCGATCCTGCCGGGGGCAGGGTAGTGGTAATGATTATTTATCCCCCGCCGCTCCATGCACAGGTTCATCACCGGCCCCATATAACGCTCAGGAAAAATAATAACCGTCTTTATATACGGTTCCTCGGTCCGCACAATTTTTGCAGGGTCGGGGAAATAGGCCGGGTTGTCTATCTCAAGTTTTGTACCGTCCTGGAGATAAAAATAATAGAGAACAGTCGGTACAGTCATGATCAGGGAAATATCAAACTCACGTTCCAGCCTTTCCTGCACGACCTCAAGATGGAGCAGGCCCAGGAAGCCGCAGCGAAAGCCAAATCCCAAGGCGCTGGAAGAGTCTTTCTGGAAAGTCAGGGAGGCATCGTTGAGCTTCAGTTTTTCCAGGGCTACGGCCAGGTCCTCATAATCATCCGTGGAAATCGGATAGATTGAGGAAAAAACCACAGGTTTTGCCTCTTTGAAGCCCGGCAGAGGTTTTGCGCAGGGTTTGTCTTTGTGGGTTATGGTGTCGCCGTTTCTTGTTTCAGCGACATTTTTCACACCGGCGATAATATATCCGACCTGGCCGGCACTCAGCATTTTGCGGGGTTCTTTTGTCAGACGGAACAGTCCGACCTCCTCCACTTTATGCACGGAATCATTTGACATGAAACGGACAATATCTCCCGGTTTAATTGTACCCTGAAAAATTCGCGTCGAGATAATGGTGCCCCTGAAAGCATCATAGCTGGCATCAAAAATAATGGCTTCCAGGGGGTTTGCCGGATCTCCTGCGGGTGCAGGCAGCAGGTGCACCACTGCTTCAAGAATATCTTCAACACCCTCACCTGTCTTGGCGGAACAGAGACAAATATGTTCCGGATCAAGTCCGAGGTCCTCTTCAATCTGGAGTGCAACTGCCTCAGGATCGGCAGCCGGCAGATCAATTTTGTTGATAACAGGAATGATTATCAGGTCTGTCTCCATAGCCAGGTAGAGGTTGGCAAGGGTCTGGGCTTCCACACCCTGGGCGGCATCAATGAGCAGCAGCGCTCCCTCGCAGGAAGCCAGGGCCCTTGACACTTCATAGCTGAAATCTACGTGACCGGGTGTGTCAACAAGGTTGAGAATATATTCCCTGCCGTCTTTGGCCGTGTACGGAAGGCAGATGGTCTGACTTTTGATGGTAATGCCCCGTTCCCTTTCAATGTCCATATCATCGAGGAGCTGATCACGAAACTCCCGGTCACTCACCATTTTGCATGTCTGGATAAACCTGTCGGCAAGGGTGGATTTTCCGTGTTCAATATGGGCGATAATGCAAAAATTTCTGATATTATCCATAAAATACCATGTAACTTTTCCTGTAAAAAATGCCAGGAAGATATGAAAAAACGGCATATAAAAAAGTAATGCAAGTATGAGAATATGCGTTCGATACTTAAGTAAATATTTTGCCCACAGGGTAAAATAAAATTCCCTCCTGAAACGCAAAAGGGAAATAACTGAATTCACCCTGAATGCAGGCGCACACATTTATCATAAATGACGCAAGAAGAAAACAGGAAATATTGCCTGTGGTGTATCAGCACAGATGCTGAAAATGAATATGAAGGGAAATAT
>JAWVYE010000142.1:0-5262 GCA_033722905.1 Desulfobulbales bacterium | reverse complement strand
GGGCAGGATTTATGAACTGGGCGCAGGCTGGGGCGCCCTGGCCTTTCCCATGGCGCGCCGATGTCCGCAAGCCACTGTGATCGCCTATGAATTATCGCCGGTGCCCTGGCTGTTCTTAAAGATCCGGGCATTTCTGTTCGGGCCGCGGAATCTAAAAATTATCCGGCGTAATTTTCTCAACGACGACCTCTCAAAAGCAGCACTGGTCGTTTGTTATCTGTATCCCGGGGCCATGGCAAAACTCTCGCCAAAGCTTCTGTTTGAGCTGAAACCGGGGGCCAGAGTCATCAGCAACACATTTGAAATTCCAACGTGGACGCCTGCGGTGGTCCAGAATCTTGAAGACGTCATGTGCCCGCAGATCTTTCATTATAAGATGAAAACCGCTGTTACAAGTATGCACCAGGTTATTGACATTCTCTCTGCAGCGCTCCTGTGAAATAAAGATTGTTTTAAGAAAAATAAGGGATTTCGCAGCCGGATTTAAGGTGTTCCACCCATGGTTTTTTCTTGCAGATTACTGCAAATTGAAATCAGGAAAAAATGTTATAGCAATTCTTAAAAGATAATTCGCCCCTCTATGGGGACCATTATCATAAAATCATGACAAAAGGAGTAGTGAATGAAAATGAGCAGCACGATTACATGTACAAAAGTATTTTTCTATTCTCTGCTGGCAATTTTTCTGGCAGCAGGCATTACCAGCTGTGGTGGCGGCAGTTCTTCAGGGCCGGCCCAGGCCCAGGCACCAAAAGCTTTGATCCAGGATTATGTTGCAAAACATAACACCATGGTGGATACATCTCTGGCTGATTTTTATGTGACCAATGAGCAGCCTGCTGTGGCAGCTGCCGTTCAAAGAACCATAAATGAGAAGAAAGCTGAAGGTGAACTGGAAAATCTACAGAATGCGACTTTTGATTTTTCCAATCTGCAGATAGCTGTTGTCGGCGAAAAGGAAGAATATGTTGATGACCAGCCGACCAAACTTTTAAAGGTTTCTGTATCGGGCAGTTACCTGATGAAGCAGGAAAATAACAGCAAAACCATTGAGACCAATGAAACCATTATATTTGCGATTGTCGGCGATTCCTGGAAGGTAACAGAAAAAATCAATCCCTGGAGTTGACGGCTGTTAATAACAGAAAAATTTTCATGACAATGGGGCTCCCGGCCGGGAGCCCTATTTTTTTCATGCCTGAAGTTATACGGTTGTTGAAAAGTGATTTTTGCGGGAAGGTGGAAAGAATCTATTGCGCCGCTTTACGGTAAATCCGCCAGAACCCTCCAGCGAGTTGGTTCAAAGTTATATATCGTGCCGCACTGTGGACATCTTATCCTGGTATTATCGATGATTTCCTGGCCTTTATCCCACAGCTTTTTTTTACATATTCCGCATTGCATTTCCCGGAAGTCATCATAGATATATTCCTGTTCAGTTTTTAAAATTTTCATCAGCAAAAAACTCCTGGCAGATATTTATTTCTCTTTAAGCGCATGAATTGATTTTTTTATATCAATTACCGGTGTCGCGTCAAATACATCCACACCCTTGACAGTTATAATATTTTTCTGGATATCTTCAACAAGCAATTCGGAAACGGCAATGGGGTTCGGCCGCACCGGGCTGCGCGTCGCAAAGACACCCCGAAGCGGTTTTGCTTGGTCACCACGGGGATGAACCCGCAGGACAGTGCGGTCGGCCCTGTGCAGCCAGAAAAGCACCACAATGGTATCGCCGGTGTTGATGCCCTCAAGACCGGCAAGGAATTCCGGCAGGATTTCAATGGTCCCGGAATACTCGGATTCATCATAGTTCTTGGGAGTCTGCTCCCTGGTTTTCAGATCGCAATGCAGGATTCCGATAGGCTGGATGGTAAATTCAGTCATTTGCTTTACTGGTTGCCGGCGAACAGCAAGCCGTAGAAATGTCATCACGGCAACGGTCGGTTGAATTTTTTTGCTGATTTGCACTCTCCTTCAGCAGGAATGTACGGCAGAAAAAGAATACATGATTTTTCCCTGAACAACAGCAAAAAATTGCCGCTGATCATGGTAACCCGTCGGCCATCTTTTTAAAGGGCAAACGTACAGCGGCATTAAAATTCATATCTTGAAAAAAAGAATAAAATTTGTTTAAATCATTATATTTTTTAAAGCCGGACATGGTTGCAGATATCTCACCGGGGAAAAATTTTTCTTACCCGGCTTGAATTGCTACATTGTGGTACAAAATAGTTCTTGACAATTCACTGGAATTGGGGGATACAAATTCTACATTGTGGCACCTGTTTTAGGTGGAGTGCTTTATTTGCCAGTTGCGCTGCAGAGGAAAACTGATGAATCTAGCATAATAGAGGGAGAGAAAATGCTTGTTGATTGCAAATTCCTGCCACAGTTACTCTGGAAATGCTTATTTTCTCAATTCAGCAGACTGGGTGTGCTATGAGAGAATTGGCACTGCTCCTCATATTAATCTTTTTTTCCGCGACCCTGCCGGGCAACGCCATGTTCATGTTCAGCATTGAACAGGGAGAGGTCCATGCTGAAAGTTTCAGCCTCAATCATATATTAAAGGCCGCCTGTCCTGCCATGGACACAGAGCCCGGATTCGGCACCAGTCGCAACCTCAGTCACCGCCATATACTTTTATCCAACAGTGTTGTCCAGGAAGATACAGCTGTTCCTGTCCCGGCACAAATTGAAACAGGGAAAAATTCCCCGCCTGCCTCTTCTGCTTTAGGCAATTCTTCTGCAAAAAAATCTTCTGACCTGTTCTTGGGTTCCAGGAGCCGCCTAAAACTACCAATTTCATCGTTGCACCAATCAACGGTTCTTTTGATTTGATAAATTCCAGCATTGATTATGTATCTCTGCTGAAAACCTGACGCCAGTAAGAAGACAGCAGGGCAGCAACAATATGCAACCCCGGGAATTTAAAAAAAAATTAAAAAGAGCGTATGAAACACTCACAACCTGGAAGCAACTCTAAAGATCTGTTCTGGCCGGCCATCATCGTATTTTTTGTCGGTATGCACAGTATTGTTCTCGGTTTGATCATCTATTTTTTTACTGACTTTTTTTACCAGGTCTTCTTTGCCGCCAGTGTAGACAATCTTTTTTTCGTGCGCCAGTCGGGCATATTTCTCTTTCTGGCAGGGTTTTTCTATCTCTATCCCCTGGTGAACCTGCGCAGTCTCTATAACCTGCTCCTGCTGGTGATTTTTTCCAAGATCGTAGCGGTATACTTTCTGATAGCCAATGCGGGGTATACCGCAGCTCCTGCGATGATATACCTGGCCGCCTTTTTTGACGGCCTCATGGCCCTTGTGCTTGTTGGGATTTATTTCCATGTCAAAAAAACAGCGTCTCCGGCAGACAGCAGAATATTACCAACCGAGGAAGCGGGCCTGAACAAAGCCGCCTGAGGGAATTTTCTCCATGAACAAGATCGGCGAATATTTAATTGAAAATAACATTTGCGACGAGTCTTTACTCGACAGTGCGCTGCAGGAGCAGGCGGAACTGAAACGCAAGGGTATTTTCAAGCCGCTTACCGCAGTACTCCTGGATTCGCAGGCTGTATCTCAAAAGGATCTGGATAAAGCGATTTCGCACATGCACCTGAATATCCTCTCTTCATCGGCTCTTTTTGAGAGCATTTCCCGGGAGGCCTTGAAAAAAGCCCTTTCACGGGCACAGTCGCGGGATGTTCCGGAACACGGTGTTATTTTCAACCAGGGTGATGAATCGCAAAATTTTTTCATTGTCATCTCAGGTACAGTAAGGATTTTCAGGACAGGCGAAGATGAGCAGGAAAGCACCGTCGCCTTCCTGAAAGAGGGTGAGGGGTTCGGGGAAGTCTCTTTGTTGACCGGGGAACCGCATTCCGCCACAGCCGTGGCGGTAAAACCGACCAATCTGCTCGTATTTTCAAAAGAAGAGATCAACAGCCTGATCGTCTCCGACCCGGATATTTCCCTGGCCTTAATAAAAGGCTTTGCCAGCCGCCTAAACCAGAAGGATGAGGAGATTGTCAGGGCCACGGAAAAGGAGAAGGCATACCAGCAATTCGTCAGCCAGGAAAGTGAGCTTTCATTGCCGGACCTCATAGGCCAGACCCGGTCAATAAATAATCTGCGACAGAAAATCGACAAGGCGGCAGAAAATGACCAGCCAACTCTCATCCGGGGAGAACCGGGCACCGAGATGCTGGTGGTTGCCGGTACAATCCACAAGGGCAGCCCCCGTTCATCGGCGCCGTTTCTCTCCATGGATGCCGAAGATATCAGCATTGAGGGCTATGGGGCAATTGCTGATAGTGACTCGGACACCCTGCAGCAGGAGCTGGCCCAGAGCAGTGTTCTTTTCGGATACGAAAAAGGTGCCTTTGCCTTTTCACAAACCAGGGGACTCGGCCTCCTGCAGATATGCCGGACCGGAACCGTTGTCATTGAAAATGTTGACAAGCTGACCAGGGGGGTGCAGTTGAAGCTCCTTGATTTTCTGGTCAACGGTACCTTTGAGACCATCGGCGGCCAGAGGCTCATCAAATCCTCGGCCAGGATTATCGCCACCACCTCCGAAAAACTTGATGAGCTGGCCGAACAGGAGCTCTTTGACACACAACTCCTGGATTTGCTGCAAAGCAACGACATGGCCGTACCGCCCATAAAGAAACGCAAAAGCGACCTGCGGCTTCTCGTTGATTTCCTCATCATCATGGAGTGCTTCAAAACCCCTGACCGCAAGTTGATCAAGGGTATTTCCCCGGAGGCCTACCAGCGCATCATGGAGTATGACTGGCCCGGTAACATGGATGAGCTGCAGATCGTTATCCGCAGGGCCATAAACCTGGCCCAGGGTGAATACCTCATGCCGGAGGATATCTTTATCGGTATAGCTCCGCCGGAGGGTAAATACACCATCAACCTGCTCAAATTCGACCTGGTGAAAACCCTGTTCAGAAGCCGCCTGTATCCCAAGGGCCTGCAGATTATCACCGCCGTGGTATTCAGCCTGATTTTTATTCTGGCCTTTCTGGGCAGCAGGTCACCAGACAGCAATGTCACGGTCCTGCTTGTCTGGGCCATGTGGTGGCCCATGCTGACCGTGAGCTGGCTGGTGGGCGCCCGTATCTGGTGTTCCGTGTGCCCCATGGGAGCGGCCAACGACCTGTTAAACAGGATAGGCACCAAGAAGTACAAGGTGCTGGCCTTTATTCGTAACTACGGTATCCATCTGAGCGCCCTGGGGCTGGGC
>JAWVYE010000141.1:0-5269 GCA_033722905.1 Desulfobulbales bacterium | reverse complement strand
TGTGCTGCATAATGTTAATTGGGCAGGATGTTCAGGCAGCGGTCAAGTATCACATCAACGGCTTTTATCTGGGTGCCACCCCTGAAGATGTAGGCGTCATAGTTGAAGTAGACCCTGAGGAGGACAAAAAGTTCTATGAGGTTGAGGAAAAGGGGGTGCGCCTGTTTTTTGTTCTTGTCGAGGGCAGCTTTCGCGTTTACCGGATAATTATGGAAAATGCGGTTAAGCAGGAAGGCATCAAGTCAATTGTCGACAGCCTCAAAGCCCGGTATGGAGCTCCGGACAAACAGCAGATAAAATCCGTCAGCATGAAGTCCTACAAGGGAAGCCTGAAAACCAGCATAAAAAATAGAGCAATCTGGTATATATCGGATTCCCAGAGCTTTATTGCCGAGATAGAGAGCAAAAGGGTGATATATGAACTGCTGGATAGCCAGCCGGAAAAAATAAGGCCATATTCCGGATTCGAATCTCTAGACTCAGAGGATTTTTCCGGCGACTGGGACGCTGACTATTAAACGGCATAGAAACATGCCCCCGCCGTTGCCATAAATCTCCAGGCTGCTTTTTTTCAAGCCTGAAAATACTTTGTGAAAATTTTATTTGCCGCATAGGTGGTAAAAAAAATCTCCCCAGGAGCTTTTCTGCTGAAAGGCTCTTGTTCTATTTGTTGTGTCGCGCTATCTTGGGTGCTTCAAGCACAGTACGTTAATCATTTAACACAGCTATCCTGTAACATTCTAATATTGTTTGTTTTTTTTACAATGCGACCAGAAGAGGACCGTAATGCATATCAGACATTTATACCGTCAGGTTAACAATGAAATGGAGTTCTGTTTTAATATTGAATCCACAGAACAATTAACTGATGAGGAAATATCCAGACTGCAGTTTCTTCTTGCAGATGGGTTTGTCAAGGAAACAGTCAGCACCCGGTCTTATTTTCAGCCCGGCGGTAAAGATGTGGTGGAGCTTGGGCCGCGTCTGAATTTTGCCACAGCCTGGTCTTCCAATATGGTTTCGATCTGTCAGGCCACCGGCCTTAACAAGGTAACCCGCATTGAGCGGTCCAGAAGATATCGTCTTGCAGGCACAACTGACCGTGCACAGTTTATTGCGGCCCATCATGACCGCATGACCGAATGCCCATACCCGGAACCGCTGTCAACCTTTGAAACAGGCCTTGTGCCCGAGGTCACCCATGAGATCCCCCTTAAGGAAAAGGGTCCTGCTGCTCTCGAAGAGATACCCGGCATCTCAATGGATGAATGGGACCGGAACTTCTATTATGACTATTTTGTCAGGAAGCACGGCCGCAATCCGACAAATGTTGAAATTATGGACCTGAATAATGCCAACAGTGAGCATTCGCGCCATGGTTTTTTCCGCGGCAAACATGTGATCGATGATAAGGAAGAGCCGGAAACATTAATGGAGATCGTCCGTTCAACCCTTGAGGCCAATGCGACCAACAGCATTATAGCGTTTAAGGATAATTCAAGCGGTATTCGCGGCAGGGATATTTTCACCATACTGCCGGAAAGCCCCGGTGCCCCTTCGCCTTTTTCCATGCGCAAGCTGCCCTATCACATAATATTTACAGCAGAAACCCACAACTTCCCGACCGGGGTGGCACCATTTCCGGGGGCTGAAACAGGAACCGGCGGCAGGATCAGGGATATCCAGGGAACAGGCAGAGGCGGGCTGGTTGTTGCCGGTACGGCAGCATACTGTGTCGCTAACCTGCAGATCCAGGGATATGAGCTACCCTGGGAGGATAAGGATTTTTCCTATCCGGGCAATCTGGCCAGCGGCCTCGAAATTGAGATAGAGGCCAGTAACGGTGCCTCTGATTACGGCAATAAGTTTGGCGAACCGGTTATCCAGGGGTTTACCAGGTCGTTTGATATGCGGCTTGCCAACGGGGAGCGCTGGGGGTTTCTTAAGCCGATTATGTTTACGGGAGGCATTGGCCAGATCGACGACTGTCATAGAGAAAAGGCCAAGGAAGAAAAAGGCATGCTCATTGTCCAGGTGGGCGGCCCCGCTTACCGGGTGGGTTTCGGCGGTGGCGCAGCCTCCAGCATGCTGCAGGGCGACAATGTTGAGGACCTTGATTTCAATGCGGTCCAGCGCGGTGATGCGGAAATGGAGCAGAAGATGAACCGTGCCATCAGGGCCTGTATTGAGATGAGAGACAACTCTCTTATCGATGTTATTCATGACCAGGGAGCAGGCGGCCCCGGCAATGTTCTCAAAGAGCTGGTTGAAAAATCGGGCGGCAGAATTGATATCAGAAAAATCAGGGTTGGCGACCCGACCATGTCAATTCTGGAAATTTATGTGGCCGAATACCAGGAGCGCAACGGTTTGCTGATCAGGCCGGAAAATATCAAAGAGTTTGCAGCAATATGCGCCCGGGAAAAGGTAAACTGCGAAGTTTTGGGTTCTGTAATGGGAGACGGCCGCTTTGTTGTTACAGACGGCCGTGACAACAGTACCCCTGTAGACCTTGAGCTGCATGAAGTTCTGGGCAACGTTCCCCAAAAGACATTTTATGACCGGCGTTTGCGAGAGCCCCTGGCACCACTGGAACTGCCGCATGATTTGACGGTGCGTGGGGCCCTGGCTAATGTTTTACGCCTTGTTTCAGTTGGTTCCAAGCGATTTCTGACCAACAAGGTAGACCGCAGTGTTACCGGGCTTATTGCCCAGCAGCAATGCTGTGGCCCCCTGCAGGCAACGGTTGCGGATGTTGCAGTCATAGCCCAAAGCCACTTCGGGCTGAGCGGTGCGGCAACGGCAATAGGCGAACAGCCCATAAAAATGCTGGTTGACCCCATGGCGGGAGCCCGGATGGCGGTCGGCGAAGCATTGACTAATCTGGTCTGGGCCAAAATAGATACCCTGGAGGGGGTAAAGTGCTCTGCCAACTGGATGTGGGCCCCAAAACTGGAGGGGGAGGGAGCCGCCCTGTATGATGCCGCCTGCGCCATGCGTGATGCCATGATTTCGTTGGGCATAGCGGTTGACGGCGGCAAGGACAGCCTGTCCATGGCAACACGTGTCGGTGCGGAAACGGTAAAATCCCCGCGAGAACTGGTTGTTTCAGCGTATGCCTCCATGGCGGATATCACCAGGGTTGTCACCCCCGATATAAAAAAACCGGGAGCAAGCACCCTGCTGTTTGTCGATCTGGCCCAGGGGAAAAACCGGCTGGGCGGTTCCGCTCTTGCCCATACCTGTAAGCAGGTCGGCAATGAGTCACCCGACATGGATGACCCGGACCTGATCAAAAAAGGGTTTAATGCTGTGCAGGAATGTATCACCGGGGAGCTCATCCTGTCCGGACATGACAGAAGTGACGGGGGCCTGATAACAACGCTTCTCGAAATGGCCTTTGCCGGCAACTGCGGTCTTGATATTGACCTCAATGGACCGGGCACCCCGCTTGAACTTCTTTTTTCTGAAGAACTGGGGCTTGTGGTGGAGTGCGCTCCTGAAAAGGCCGGGGAGGTGGAGGCGCTATTTGCGGAGAAGGACATTCCCTGCGCGCGTATCGGCCAAACCGCTTCCGCCAAGCAGATCAATGTACAGATTAACGGTGAGCCTGTTCTTGCAGAAAACATGCAGGACCTTCGCCGGGATTGGGAAGAAACAAGCTTCCAGCTTGAAAAACTCCAGATGAACCCTGATTGCGCAGTAGAGGAAAAACAGAACATTTATGACCGGCAGGGACCGCAATACTCTGTCAGCTTCAGCCCCAGGGAGACCCCCCGGGACATTCTTGAAAGCCGCCAGAAACCAAAGGTTGCCATCCTCAGGGACGAGGGCAGCAACAGCGACAGGGAGATGACAGCGGCATTTTTTGCCGCCGGATTCGAGCCCTGGGATGTGGCCATGACCGACCTTCTGGAAGGAAGGATTACCCTCTCGGGATTCCGGGGTCTGGCTGCCGTGGGAGGGTTTTCCTATGCCGATGTCCCGGAAAGCGCCAAAGGCTGGGGGGCGACCATCCTGTTTAATGAGCGGTTGCAAAAGATGTTTACAGATTTTTACAACCGGCCGGATACTTTTTCCCTGGGGGTCTGTAACGGCTGCCAGCTTTTTGCCCTGCTCGGCTGGGTGCCGTGGCAGGGGATCAAGCCGGCAGACCAGCCGCGCTTTGTCAGAAACATATCAGGCCGCTTTGAATCCCGCTGGTCCACTGTAAAGGTTCTGCAAAGCAGGGCGATAATGCTCAGGGGCATGGAAAACCTGGTGTTCGGCATACATGTGGCACACGGCGAAGGGCGCCTGCATTTTCCAAATGAAGAAATTCACCGGATGATCATAGATGATGGACTCGCCGCCCTGGCATTTGTCGATGATTCAGGTGAGCCCACGGAGAAATACCCCTTTAACCCCAACGGCTCCCCTGTCGGCCTGACCGGGCTCTGTTCCCGTGACGGCAGGCACCTGGCCATGATGCCCCATCCCGAGCGCTCGTTTTTGCCATGGCAGGCCCACTGGCTGCCGCAGGAGATGAAAAAGGAGCTGCCTGTCTCCCCCTGGCTGCAGATGTTCCAGAATGCGTACCACTGGTGCAGGGAAACGGAGTAAACGGGTCAGGCTCCTGTTTTGCCGGGAATTTTATAGATAGGGGTTTCCGGGTTTGTCAGCTTGGCAATTAAAATAAAAAGGGGTTAAGCACCACTGCTTAACCCCTGTTATTTGGCGTCCCCAACGAGATTTGAACTCGTGTCGCCGGCGTGAAAGGCCGGTGTCCTGGACCTGGCTAGACGATGGGGACGTTAAGTCTACTGTATGCTGGTGGGTCGTGTTGGGCTCGAACCAACGACTCTCTGCTTAAAAGGCAGATACTCTACCGACTGAGTTAACGACCCACGCAGAAAGAGGGATAAATACAATAGCGGGGCGTTGATGTCAAGTCTTTGGAATTGTAAACTGTAAGAAATTTTTTGAAAACAGAAAAATTACCCTCCTGCCGGCAGCAAAAAGCTTGAGGTGAACCCAAGGGTTTGCTATAGACCAAGAACATTATCATGGTACATTCAGGGAAAGTTTTTTAACCAGGCATTTGCTGGAGATTTTTTATGGGGCTGTTATCCCGCGCAACAACATTTGTCCGCTATACCGTGGAAGGCGACCTGCCAGAAAATTTCTGGGAATTCGCCGCTGAGCGGATCGCGCAGTTTTCCTTTCGGGATATTGACGACACCTTTGATGAGTATTCCATTGGCTGGGTATCAATAGAAAATATGTTTGA
>JAWVYE010000140.1:0-5276 GCA_033722905.1 Desulfobulbales bacterium | reverse complement strand
TTGTCCAGGACCTGGTCCATGAAAACCTGGCCGGTGATGCACAGGTTGACCCGGATGTACCCATGGAGCAGAATGCCCATGTTTTTACCGTGGGGATCAATTATCACCTCAGCGATGCCCTGCAACTGCTGGGAGAGATTTCTTACACCAGGAGTGAGGCAGGATTTTTCCCGTCCGGTGCAGACCTGCTTGCGCCTGTTTCCGTTGCCTCGTTCTCGCAAATGGAACAGAGCTACCTTCTGTTTCATCTGACCGGGCACTATTCGTTTAACAACGGCCTGGGTATGGAACTCGATTACAGATACGGTGATCTTGAGGACCGACTGGATAATATCCACGACGATATTGAAGATGGTGAGGCACATATCGTCATATTGAGCGCTACTAAGAAATGGTAACCATCCTGATGCGAGGAAGAAATTTTTCAGCCCGCCGACTGCTGCTGCTTGTTGCAGTATATGTTTTTTCCGGCCAGGTGGAAGCCCATGCCAAAACAATCGGCATTATTATGACCGGGGATATCCCTTATTATCATGAAATTCATCAAAAACTGCTCGATGAAATGTCAGCCGCTTTCGCTGAGCAGAATATCGAAGTTGTCCTGCAAAAACCTCTTCCCAATCCCATGTCCTGGACCAATGCCGCAAGAAAGCTGAAGGCCCTGGGCGCTGCTGTCATTGTTACCTACGGTTTGCCGGCAACTCTCACCGCCATGAAGGAGGCAGGCCAGATTCCCATTATATTCGCCGGGGTATACAGCCCGGAGACCATGAACATCGGGGGTAAAAATACGACAGGCATCAGCTCAACACTGTCCCTGCGGACAGTCATTAATAAATTGCGCGAAATCAGCAAATTAGCAGAAATCGGCATCATTTTTAACAAAGCGGAGAAGGATTCCATAATCCAGGCCCGGGAAATTAAGAAGTTTGAAAAAACAGTGGGTTACAAGACAACCTTATTAAATATTTCCGCGAAGTTGGAAGCTGATAAGATGACCGGCCTGGACGCCCTGATCATGACTTCCTGCTCTGCTGGAATGTGCAAACCGCACCTGCCGGAGATCGTTGCCCTGGCCCGTAAGCATAAAGTCCCCACAGTTGCGCTTATCAGTGGGGCGGAGGACCTGGTAGTACTGACTTTTTCAGCAGCTGCAGCAGAGCAGGGAGAACAGGCCGCCGGCATATTGCGAAAGGTTCTTGCCGGTGAATATCCGGGGAATATACCGGTCAGGCAACCGGAGCAGATTGAGGTCATAGTGAATCTTAAAGAGGCTCTGAAGATGGGGATCGAGATACCAGCCGCTGTTCTCGATGCTGCCACCAGAGTGATTGAGCAATAAGCCCGGAATGAAAGAGTAGAGAATATGGTGCACACAACAGTATATACTGCAAGGTCACTGCCGGCTGTTTTTAAGGGATGTTTGGCTGTTCTTTTGCTGACCATGCCCCTCATATCATGCAGTTCAAGCAGTTCCCGGCCGGATAACAGCCAGGGACAGGAAACCCTGTTCGTCGGCACTCCGGAATGCTATCTCTGCCATGCCGACGGTTCCCTGGAGCGCTTTGCCGGCAAAAAGGTGGTCTCCAGATGGCTTACTGGCCCCCATGGCAATAATGAATCCAGAGATGAAAGGTTTCAGAATGTTGACCTCTATCCCGATAATACAGGTTTTCCGTATTACGGCTTCGGCGGCTTGGGAATAGAGCCTGACTGCACTCTGGTCTGCCATGACCAGTTGGGAGACGGCGCACTTCTGGAAGGTTTCTGGAATGAAACAGGAGTTGAATATCTCGGCAGGGTCAACAGGCCTTTAGTTGGCTGCGAGAGCTGTCACGGCCAGGGCAATAGCCATTTCGGTATAGGCGGGCTGCAATACCCGAGACCTGATCCAAGCCGTTGCGGCCAGTGCCATAACAGTGATTTTGCCCACAACCAGTTTCAGCCCGAGGGAGATAATATCTATGAGGATTATCTTGTCTCACCCCATGCTGGATCCATTGAAAACCCCAACTATGCAGGTGGCAGTGAAACCGCTGTAAGGGCGATCTGCTCAAAATGCCATACAGACGAAGGTGCAAGGCTTTACCGGGACGTCAACGGTGGCCATGATGAACTGCTGGCGGAATTGGGGAGCAGACCTCCAGTGGAGGACGCAACGGTGGTCCAGTGCCGCACCTGCCATAATCCCCATAACCCCCATGAACTGCTCTTTGATGATTTGTCTACCGCAGGGGAAAATGTGGTGCAGTCTGCCGAGTACCGGACCTGTACAAACTGCCACCAGGCATTAGGCGGTTTTGGTTTGGCAGACGGTTTTCACGGCGAGAACAACGGTCATGCCTGGAGCGGTGGTCCGCCTTCTTTTCCTGTCGGAGTTCCGCCCTTTGATCCGGCAGAGATTATTTACGATACTCACTTTGATAATCAGGATACTCCCGGAATAGAGGGGTATAACCTCGGACCTGTCAGCAATAACAGATTTGGTCTGGCAAGCGAGCGGGTCTGCCGTGACTGCCATAATGTGCATGCTGCAGATAACACCATCAACGAGCAATGGGCCCGGTCAGGTCACGGGGGCCATATTGCCGAGGTGAAGGAGGCAGCCGATCATTCAGATCCCCGGAACATCCTTGATGCTGCAGTGGGAGGCACCGATGGCTCCGGGTCGGCATTCACATTTTTTAATTTCGCCACTTTTGCCGGGGGCGGCTGTTCACGCTGCCACACAGCATCGGGTGCAAGAAATTACCTGGATGATCCTGAATCCTACGCACCGCGGGATAATGAATTTTCCCATTTGCAGGGGCAACAGAAAGAGCTGCTGTACTGCTGGGCCTGCCATGCTGACAATTCGGGAGGGCTCAGGAATCCCGGCCCCATTTCGGCGGATTATGCCGGCCTGCCCTTTGCCTTTCCCGATCTGCTTGGTTCAAATGTCTGTACTGCATGTCATACAGGCCGGCAGAGCGGCCAAGGTATTGCCAGTTCGGCTGATGATTTCACTGATAAGGAATTTGTTGACTCCCATTATCTGGCAGCCGCAGGCATACTGTTCAATGCAGCCGGCTATGAGTTTGCAGGCCGGGACTACGCCAATTCCATTTACTTTCTGCATGACAGGGTGGGATTGGCCGATTCCCTGCAACCCAATGCCAATGGCCCCTGTATCGGCTGTCACATGAAAACCGAAGAGGGCCATGTTTTTCAGGCCGTAGCCAAAAATGCAACCGGTTCAATAGTCGGTTTGACTTCTTTTGAACAGACCTGTTCCAACTGCCATACAGGTCCTGAAGAACTTCTTGACGTTGTTACTGAACAGCAGGAAGGCTTTCAGGCGGCCCTGGAATCCCTGCGTCTTGCCCTGGCGGATAATGGCTTTATTTTTCTTGGCGCGTTTCCATATTTCAGTAATACTGACTGGACCTCGCTCCAGGACCCATCGGGAAAAAGCAATATGGGGGCGGCCTTCAACTACAACCTTCTCTACCATGAACCTGGTGCCTACAGCCACAACCTGCACTACACGAGAAAACTCCTCTATGACTCCATCGATTTTCTTGATGACGGAATCCTGAATTTATCAGTGGAGTCAAACCTGGGCCCGGGAAAAGCATTAGATTTTCTTGCCGGCGCCAGGCCATAGAGAACCTGCCGGCATTATATCGGCAACCGTTCTTTGCAGCTAAGGATGAAAAAGTGAGAAATGAGGTCTTTTGAATAATGATTGCAACAGACAGCATCACCAAAAAGATTCTTCTGCCGGTTCTTTCTCTGGTCTTTGTTCTGCTTATCGGGCTCGGCCTCTTCATGACCCAGAACAACAAGTTTACCATGGAAAGCATGATGAACTCAAAAGGAGAGGGCATAGCCGATATCTTTGCAAAGTTCAGTGCCGACTACTTTGCGTTTTTTGATTTTCAGGATTTCGAAAATATTGTCGTGGCCATGGAAACCGACCCTGACATCGATCATGCCGCGTTTTTTAACAGCGACTTTGAACCCCTGACGCATGTGGAGGAAGTAAAAGAGGATTTAGCCAAATTTCTCATCATGCAACGGCAGATCAAGGATAAGGATGGGACTCTCCTGGGTTACATGCAAATAGCCTTTAAGAAAGAGAGGCTGGAGAAAAGTCTGCAGAAAAATATTCTGCTGGTGACGCTGAGCCTCTTTGCCGCCTTGATTCTGTTTTCAGTGATTATGTACTTCCTGGTTAAAAAGCTGATTACTAATCCCATCGGCAGAACCAAGCAAATGATCCAGGCACTGGAAATGGGGCATCTCGGCACCCGGCTTAACATGGAGCAGCTGGATGAGATCGGGCAAATGGCAAGAAGTATGGACTCCTTTTCAGAAAGTCTTGAGTATGAAGTTGTCGGTTCCCTGGAACAAATGGCGGAAGGAAATCTGGCATTCACCCTGGTACCGAAAGATGACCGGGATATTATCCGGGGGGCGCTTGTCAAGACCAGCGATGGCTTAAACAGGGTGCTGGAGCAGATAGATGCCGCAGCCGACCAGATGGCCTCCGGGGCCGGCCAGGTCATGGATTCAAGCCAATCATTGTCACAGGGAGCTACGCAGCAGGCAACTTCACTGGAGGAGATTTCCAGCTCTCTGACCCAGATGGCAGCCCAGACAAGGACCAATGCCGAAAACTCAGACCAGGCGAATGAGCTTGCTATCAAGGCGCGTGAGTCTGCCAGGAAAGGGAACCTGCAGATGCAGGATATGATTACCGCAATGTCTGAGATCAATGAGGCCAGCCAGAGCATTTCTAATATAATCAAGGTTATCGATGAAATTGCATTCCAGACAAATCTGCTGGCCTTAAATGCTGCAGTGGAGGCGGCCCGGGCCGGCAGGCACGGCAAGGGGTTTGCCGTGGTTGCCGAAGAGGTCAGGAGCCTGGCTGCCAGAAGCGCCAAAGCAGCCAGAGAAACAGCCGACCTGATAGAAGGTTCGGTGCATAAAGCTGAGAACGGCAGCGATATTGCCAACCAGACAGCCGAAGCCCTTGACGAGATTGCTGCCGGCGTTATTCAGGTAAGCGATCTCATAAAAGAAATTGCATCCGCCTCGACTGAACAGGCTGAAGGTATTGCCCAGATTAACAGAGGCCTTGACCAGATCGACCAGGTTACGCAGCAGAATACCGCCCTGGCTGAAGAATCTGCCGCTGCAGCAGAGGAGCTGGCGGCCCAGGCAGCAGACCTCCATGAAATGCTCGACCGTTTCACTTTGAAAAGAAAGGCAAAAACCAAAACGCATTT
>JAWVYE010000139.1:0-5281 GCA_033722905.1 Desulfobulbales bacterium | reverse complement strand
GCTTGCCGAACGTTATGCCACCAAGTGAAACCAGACAAATACCGGTTATTTACGTCTTTTTCGGTTTGATCGCCTCGGGCAAGAGCACCCTTGCCCAGGCCTGGGCCTGGCATAAGCAGTTGCGCTGCTATAACTCGGATTGGGTCCGCAAGGAGCTGGCGGGAATCAATCCCACTGAAAGCCGCCGTGAAACAATTGACACCGGCATCTATACCGGGGAATTTTCGCGTAAAACCTATGCGACCTTACTGGCGAGGGCTGAATCCCGGCTGCGGCAGAATGAATCTGTTATCCTGGATGCGTCATATCAGTATGCCAAGAACCGTCAGGAGATAAGAGAACTCGCCGCCGAAATAAACTGCCGCCTGTATTTTATCCTCTGCCACTGTCCTGAGGAAGAGATGCGCCGCAGAATGGCCGAGAGGGAGAAGGACCCCGCTGCTGTTTCTGACGGCCGCTGGGAGATTTACCTGAAACAGAAAGAACGCTTTGAAGCTCCCGATGAACTTGATGCTTCGGAACTGGTCACCGTCAATACCCAGGCACCCCTGGAAGATTTACTGGCGGAGCTTGACAACAAACTGCCATAAGAATTATTGCATAATAAAAACAGTGAGGTACACAGCGTGAATACCAGGATATACATATTGAGATTCCCCAAGGATATAGTGGATCAGCCCATTATCAGCCAGCTTGTCAGGCAGTTTGACGTGGAATTCAATATTCTCAAGGCAACAATTCTCCCCCAGCACGAAGGCCTGATGATCCTCGAGCTCAGGGGCCATAAGGAAAACATCAAGAAAGGCCTGGCATTCCTCAAAGGCCTCAACGTCAAAGCGGAAAGCGTCGCCACTTCCATACACCGCGATGATGAACGCTGTTTTCAGTGCGGCGCCTGTACCGGAATCTGTCCCACAGGAGCTCTTTCACTCAAACGCCCGGAGATGGCTGTTATGTTTGACCCTGAAAAATGCAGCGGCTGCGGCATGTGTGTCACCGTCTGCCCGGTGAAGGCCATGGAGGTATCCCTTGACAGGGGTGCCGGTTTCCCTGAAACCGTCTTTGAAGTGCACTGATTTTTAGACTGTACGGCAGTCCTTTAATAAAAGCCGCGGGGAACGTGACAGCTCCATACGACTTTTTTTGGCAGGCACGATAAGTGAAAGTTGCTCAGGCTGTCAACCATCGGGGCTGACATCTTCCCAGTCGGGCAAAGCCCTGGGCAGCCAGCCAAACAGACTTCTGCCGGGCGGCTCGTCATTTTTGAGGTCATTGAGGAGCATTTCCGCCTTAGGGGCGATATTGCTTTCGGGGTATTGCCGCAGCAGAAATTCAAGGCGGGCTTTTGCCTCTTCATAGGCATAGGTCCTCTCATAAAAACTCGCCACATAATATTCATGATTGGCCAGAAAATTCTGGGCCGCCTTTATGCGAACCCTGGCTTCTTCAAAGTATGGTGAATTGGGAAAAGCCCTCATTTGCCTGGTAAAGGCATAAACGGCGTTGACCGCAGGAGAGGTGTCACGGTCAATGGTGTCTATCTGGTTATAGTAGCACATGGCCATTTGAAACATGACATAGGGGATTGCCTCGTTTGTCGGGTGATGTTCCTCGAAATCCTTATACTGCAGCAATGCCTCCTCATAGTTCTCGAGAAAATAATTGCTGTCAGCCGTCTTCAGTTCTGCAAGCAGGCTGTATTCACTGAAGGGATATTGATTCAGCAGGGTTTCAAATAAACGTTTAGCCTTATTATACCTGCCATGTCTGTAGTATTCCAATCCCTGCAAGGCAAGACTTTCCACCGTTTCCGGAGTTGGAGCGCGAAACCCCAGTGATGAATAGAATGCTTCCTTGCTGCAGCCCGCTGAACCCGCCATGAACAAAAGAACCAGCAGCCCAATGAATAACTGTCTGTGTTGAGAAGAAAAAACTTTCATTGCTCTTAATCCAAGCCGCTCAGGAAATGCTCGGCTGCGATCGCCGCAACCGCGCCCTCGCCGGCGCCATTAATCACCTGGCGCACTGTTTTGCTGCGGATATCTCCTGCAGCCATTACTCCGGGCACTTTAGTGCGCATCTCATCATCTGTTATGATAAAACCACGATCGTCTCCACCCAGCAGCTGCAGGGGCAAAAATTCACTGTTCGGGATGGTGCCGATCAGTATAAAAATTCCCCTGGCCGCAATCTCTTTTTCCTCTCCGTTATTATGCCTGAGTCTGATACGCTCAACTTCCCTGTCACCTTCAATAGCAATTACGTTTGCATCCCAGATGAAATCGACGCGCTCATTGGCAAAGGCCTTCTCCTGCAGAACCTTTGTGGCCCGCAGGGTATCCCGCCTGTGGATCACGGTCACTTTGCTGGCAAACTTGGTCAGGAAGTCAGCCTCCTGTACCGCTGTATCTCCTCCGCCGACAATAAATATTTCCTCATCCCGATAAAAGGGACCGTCGCAGGTAGCACAATAGGAAACGCCCTTGCCGGTAAATTTATCCTCACCGGGGATGCCGAGTTTGTTGGGACGGGCGCCGGTGCATATTATCAGGGCCTGGCTGGTTAACTCTTCCCCGCTTTCCAGGATCAGTTTTTTCTGCGTTTGTGAGAGTTCGAGTTTGACCACATTACCGTTTTTGGTTTCAAGGCCGAAACGCTTGGCCTGGGCACTCATTTTTTCAACCAGGTCAAAACCTGACAGGCCGTCCGGAAAGCCGGGGTAGTTGTCAATCCAGTCGGTAACCAGCACCTGTCCACCCACAACACCTTTTTCAACCAGCAGGGCATTGAGCCGGTCCCTGGCAGCATACAGCCCTGCGGTCAACCCGGCCGGACCACCTCCGAGAATAATCAGCTGGTAGTCGGTATTTGCCATAGCTATTCAAATAACCGGGAAAGTAAAGTCTTCTTATGCCACTTTATTAAGCATGGTGACCAGTTGGGTTTTTCCCACCGCGCCGGTAACCTGGTCGACAATCTCGCCCCCCTTGAACAATATAAGGGTTGGGATGGCCCTGATGCTGTATTTTCCTGGAGTTGTCGGGTTATCGTCAACGTTCATTTTAACAATCTGTACTTTACCGGAGTAATCACCGGCAAGTTCTTCAATTACCGGGCCGATAGCCTTGCAGGGACCGCACCAGGGGGCCCAGAAGTCAACCAGACTCGGCAAGTCTGATTTCAGGACATATTCTTCAAACTCAGCGTCAGTCAAGTGTTTTACATTTTCTCCTGCCATTCTTACGACTCCTGTTATTATATTTTACAATTTACATAAATTGACCATTTATCTTTCGTTTGAGAGATGGCATCTTACCGATTGAACCTGCATATGACAAGAAAAAATTCTCGTATTTATCTTGATTACGCGCAGCCTGCAGAATTTTGGATTTTAGCGTGAAAATGTTTTGCCATTGGCAGAATAATTATATACGTTTTATAGTCCAATTTTTTGGCCAGGCAGACAATTATAGCAAACTACACGGTAATGCATATTACATAACCAAGGAGAAGGAACCATGAACACCGACAAGTCAAAATATTATTTCCAAAGGGCCCAGCAATTTATCCCGGGTGGTGTCAACAGCCCTGTCCGGGCCTGCAAGTCCGTAGGTTGTGATCCCCTGTTTGTAAAAAAAGCAAGCGGCGCGAAAATTGTCGACGTGGACAATAATGAATTCATTGATTTTGTCTGCTCCTGGGGTCCCATGATCCTGGGGCATAATCACCCGAAAATAGTTGCAGCCATTGAAGAGGCGCTCGTGAACGGTACCAGTTACGGAGCCCCTACTCCCTCGGAGATCGAACTGGCTGAGTTGGTGACCAATGCCTTTCCTGCCATGGATAAAGTGCGTTTTGTCAGTTCCGGCACTGAGGCCACCATGAGTGCTATACGGTTGGCCAGGGGCTATACGGGTAAAAAGGTGGTGGTTAAATTCGACGGCTGTTACCACGGCCATGCTGATTCTTTCCTGGTGCAGGCAGGGTCGGGGGTGATCACCCTCGGTATACCCGGCAGCCCCGGTGTACCCGATGATATTGTCAAGAACACCATTTCTATTCCTTATAATGATTTTGTCACGCTCGAAAAAACCCTTTTGGACGAATCCCTGGAAATAGCCTGCGTCATTATTGAACCGGTTGCCGGCAATATGGGTGTCGTACCCCCGGCGGAAGGATTTCTACAGAAGTTGCGTGAACTGACATCACAACAGAATATTGTCCTTATTTTCGATGAGGTTATCACAGGATTCCGTCTGGCCCTTGGCGGGGCGCAAAGCAGGTTTAACATCGACCCCGACATGACCTGCCTCGGTAAGATAATCGGCGGCGGTTTGCCTGTAGGGGCCTATGGCGGTAAAGCTGAGATAATGGCGCAAATCGCTCCTGAAGGCCCGGTCTACCAGGCGGGGACACTGTCGGGCAACCCCCTGGCAATGGCGGCCGGGGTCGCCACCCTGCAGCTCCTGAGTGAACCCGGCTTTTACGAACGTCTGGAAACCAAAGCGGCAGCATATGCAGCTGAACTGGAAAAGCTCGCCGCCAGGCATCTTCCCGGGGAAACCACCTTGAACAGGGTCGGGTCCATGATGACCACTTTCTTCAACAGTGAGCCGGTGGTGGATTTCAAGTCAGCCATGGGCTCGGATACTGAACGGTACGGCCATTTTTTCCGTGAAATGCTGATGTCAGGTGTCTGGCTCGCTCCCTCACAGTTCGAAGCCGCATTTATTTCCGACGCCCAGAGTCAGGAAGACTTGGCCCAAGCCCTTGAATTTACTGAATCGTCATTCAAAAAAATCAAAAAATAGTAAAAAAACCGTTGACTTTGGGGCAACACCATGCTACGAAATGAATCGATTTTCATTTTTTGGTTAGGTGTTTTTTTGTATTGCAGCAGGAGAAAAAATGGCCAACAGCCGCAAAGAACTGATGAAGCTGTTGGGTGATTTTTCCACCGTTGGTTTATCCCTGGCTGCTGCAATATTTGTCGGGGTGGGAATTGGCTATTTGCTCGATCATAAGGTTTTCAAGGGGAAAACGGCCCCCTGGTTGACTTTGATATTTTTAGGGTTTGGCATAGCTGCCGGTTTCAAGAATTTGTATACCCTGACAAAGCGCAAGGATTTATAAGAGGCTTATGGTGTTGACCCACGGTGACGAATATTTTCCTCTCGACAGAATGGCACGTCTGAACTGGCTCCTGCTGGCCGGTATGGCAGCAGCAGGCGCTCTTTTTGTCACCCCACATTTTGCCGGGGCCCTGATCATCGGCGGTCTT
>JAWVYE010000138.1:0-5317 GCA_033722905.1 Desulfobulbales bacterium | reverse complement strand
ATTCCCGGATAGACAGAATGGGTACAATAAAAAGTGATTTGCCTATCCTTACCATCATACCGTCAATAATAGCCAGGGTAAGCGGAATCCGCATGGTAACGGTTGTTCCTTCCCCCTGCTTACTTTTCAGGTTCACGCTGCCTCTTATATTTTTAAGATTCTGTCTGACCACGTCCATGCCGACCCCGCGGCCCGATACTTCAGTAATCTTTTCTGCAGTTGAGAACCCGGGCCTGAACAGCAGATTGTTGACCTGCTGGTCTGTCAACTGGGAGCCGTCATCATCAAGCAATCCCCTCTTTTTGGCAGTGGCAATGATCTTCTGCCTGTCCAAACCACGGCCGTCGTCCTGGATAAGAATGACAACGTCCCCTTCCTCGTGGCTGGCGCTTAAACGTATCAGCCCGATTTCAGGTTTTCCCGCTGCAGCTCTCTCTTGAGGGGACTCAAGGCCATGATCAACAGCATTGCGGATTAAATGGGTAAGCGGGTCCACCACGTTCTCAATAACCGATTTATCCATCTCGGTTGATTCCCCTGAGATCTGCAGGTCAATTTTCTTCTTGGATTTTCTTGCCAGGTCATGGACCAACCGGTTCATACGGCTGAAAACACCTGCCACAGGGATTAATCGGAGAGATGTCGCCATGTCCTGCAATTCGTTTACCAGCTTATTCATCTGCTGGGCCGCCCTGGAAAAATTCTCCAATTGCAAGCCGGTCAGGTCCGGATTGTTTATCACCATGTTCTCAGCAATCACCAACTCACCGATCAGGGTAATTAAGGTATCAAGTTTTTCCAAATTGACCCTGATATCCTGTTTCTTGGCCAGGGGTTTTTTGTTTTTCTGTATTTGCAGCGCGTTCTGCAGTTCATCTGGCGAAACGATCCCTTCCTCAAGCAGAATCTCTCCAAGTTTTGCCCGGGGTTCATCAGCCGCTTCCTCCGATTCCTCTTCTTCCGGGATAAACTCTTTGAGTGTTGCAAGTTGATCCTCAAGGCCATCTATTCTGCCCTTGCCACCATCGGCGATATCATCAAGCACTATCCTGAAGGTCGTGAGATGTCTGAGCATGAGGTCTGCCACCTCAGTCCTGTCTACCTTGAATCCGTTAATAACAGCCTCCAGCACGGTCTCCATTGCATGACTGAGCTTTTCAGGGTCTGCCAGATTCATGAAACCGCAGTTGCCCTTGAAACTATGGATATTGCCGAAGAGCTTTTTCAGCAATTCTTTGTCATCTGGTGTCTTGATCCAGCTTAGAAGATCCTCTTCAATGATCTGCAGCTGTTCATTGGCTTCCTGGAGAAATAAATGCAGAACCTTGGGGTTACTTAAATTATCAGGTTCCTCCTCAAGGTCTATTCTTAAAGACTCCGCATCTGCCTTCTCGTTACTTTCACCCTCTCTTACGCCCTCATCAGCTTGTAATTGTGGGGGTGCTTCACCTGCGAGAATTTGCTGAAAATTGTCAATGAGCACCTTGGCTTTCTCGGCCATGCCTTCATCATCCAGATACTTATCAAGGTAGTCAAGAGACTCGTGGGTAAAATCACAGGCCCCGCATAAGAGGTCAATATAACCTGGAACAATATCCAGAGAACCTGAGCGGAGACGGTCCAGAAGACTTTCCGCAGCATGGGCGGTTTCGGTGATATTATTTAACTGGAGAAAACCTGAAGAGCCCTTTACAGAATGAAAGAGCCTGAAAATATTATTCAGGGCCTCTGTAATTTCAGGAGAATCCTGGGCTGCTTCCTTATTACAGACCTTTTCCAGTTCAAGAATGGACGGCTCCAGGTGCTCCAGGAGATCCCTGACCTCGGTGGAAAACTCATGAATTATCTCAACGTTTTCTGACATGCAATTAGGATATTGGGTAGAATGGGTATTTGGTTACAGGTAAGTTCCAAGATCCCCGGGAAAAGTTTCCCGGAAGGTATCTCAATTTTTTATTATACCACTTTCAAAACTCTTTGAAAATACTAATATTTACCAATCTCGGACACCAGGTTAAAAATCTTTTCAGGGAGTGGTGAAAATTTCCCCTCTGCAGCCGGGTCATCATCTTGTTCTTCAACTATACTGCCCCTTCTCCTTTACAGTAATTTCTCGGAGAGGTTTATATTTATGGTGCCTGTGGGAAGCTTTAACAAAAAATACCGGGTAGCGGCATTCAGGATATTTATGCAATATCCAATCCAGAATCCACGACCTAACACCATTTCCCCCAACCAGGAATATCTTGGCCGCTGAATGAAGAAAAAGCGGTCCGCTAGAAACAATATAACATTCTGATATTATAATATATTTTGTGTCATCATATTTGTTGGCCCGGTAAAAACCATCCTGATTTTTCGGGGGGCTATTTCTGAGAAACAGTACTATTGGCAAGGGTAATTGCTTAACAAAAGTGACAAAATACGGCAATCACAACACTTTATTGTGCAATAAAAAAACAAAAACAGGGTGAATTCAAGGAATGGCAGGCTGATTTTCTAAAAGTAAAACAAAATAAACAAGGGCCGGGGTTTAACACCACGGCCCGAAACTGTTTTGCTGATCAATATTGGCTTCTATCTGTCCGCCGGTTCATACCCGCTCCCCATGCCGGGAATCTGTCTTATTTTATTTCTGGCGCCGGTCCCCGTATCCCGGGGCGGAGCCATGCCGGGCGGCATTCCCATCGGCATTCCCTGCGGCATACCCGGAGGCTGGGTCATCATTACCGGTTCTTCATTTATCCGGGATTCTGCGCCGGTTCCATGACCTGCAAGGACCATTGTTGTACTCTCAGCTTCAGAGGCTACGACACCGAATGGCCCCACTTCCCTGGAAAATTTATATTGGGCATATACTCTGCCATCAGAGTCCACTATCTGGTGCAAGTCCACATCAAAGGTGCCGGCCGGCACCGTCACCACCCCCTCTCCAGTGCGGATATTCCGCAGCTTAGTTCTGGGGTTAGCAGGAATTCCGCTCCGCTGTGCAAACATATGTCCCGCCATCCTGCGCCCCATGACGACAAAATCCCGCGGCATTTCCTGGGCAGGGTTGCCACCTGATTTCATAATAAGCCTCAGGATATTCTCAGGATCATTAGGATCACCCTTTACCAGCATTTTGACAATATTACTGCTGTCACCTTCCTTGTTGACCACCTCATACCAGAAAAAATCGCCGTCAACACCGACAATGGACATGCGCATGACTGAACGTTTGCCCGTTGCCTTGTCAAAAACGGCATATTCGGACCAGACTCCAGGTTTCGGGGCAAAGGTCCCGAACAACCTGGGGACCTGGAGAGGCTTTTCCGCCTCAGCCCCTATAGTAAGAGAGGGATAAAAAATAAGACAAGTAAACAGTACCATGACAAAATATCTACCCATTTTATACCTCCATATTAAACCAGGTTCATGATAGACATTACCCTTGATAGCACTTTATCCTCATTATACCACTTTACCTGACTTCTGGCGCCATCAAAAAATCCCGTCAACTAAAAAAAAACTCCGGAGCCTGATATTTTTATACAGGAGTTGCCTTTTTACTCTCATAATAAAATCCGCGGATTATCTCCCAGGCGTCCTGCGCTTTTTCAACAAAATGAAAAAGGTATCTGTCTTCCGGATCAATGACGCCTTCCTGAACCAGAAAATCAAAATTAACTGCCTCGGTCCAGAAAGGTTCTCCAAATAAAATGACCGGCAATGGTTTTATTTTTTTTGTCTGGATCAAGGTTAAAGTTTCAAAAAGTTCGTCCATGGTGCCATAGCCACCTGGAAAAGCGACAAGTGCCTTGGCCCGCATAAGAAAATGCATTTTGCGCATGGCAAAATAATGAAACTGGAAACAGAGTTCCGGAGTGATATATTCGTTAGGCGCCTGTTCGTGCGGCAGCACTATATTAAGTCCGATGCTTTTCCCGCCGGCCTCGTAAGCCCCGCGGTTGGCAGCCTCCATGATCCCCGGGCCTCCCCCTGTGGACACAATAAGGTCACAGTCATCATCACTTAAACAGGACTCGGTTATCAGCCGGGCAAGTTCTCTGGCTTCCTGATAATAATTGGATTTTGCCTGAACTCTTTTGGCACAGCTTACCCGCAGGCTTGCCTCTTCGCTCAGGGGCTCTCTTTTGGCCTGCGTCTCCTTTTCCTGGACTCGCTTTGCTGCGGTTTCAGGGTCGGGGATCCGGGATCCGCCGAATATTACGACGGTGGCGTTTACTCCGAGTTCCTCTTGAATTATTTCCGGTTTCATGATTTCGAGCTGCAAACGGACAGGGCGAAGCTCATCCCGCAGTATGAACCGCAGATCATCAAAGGCAAGCTTGTAACTTTCTGATTCTGTCTGGGGTGATACCACGCAAAGTGCTGCATCACGAACATCGTCACTGGCCGAGGGGAAACTTTTTACTCCGTCTTTTGGGGGCATTTACAGGAATCCTCCTTATGCGAAATATTTAATGTATGAAACAATCTCAATCCTACATCCCTAGTCTACCCTGTAAACTTCTCTTCTTGCAATATTGATTGGAAATTCAGCTGAAAGTAAATACAAAAAAAAAGGCCGGGATATTAAAAATCCCGGCCTCAGCAATGGAGCATCTGGTTATGCTTATTTAACGTGGCAGCCCGTACATTTGGTCGGGCCTTTCTTTCCGTCTACACCCTCTTTGTGGCAATCCTTGCAGCGCGCATGAAATGCGGCTTTCTGCGTCTGCAGTTTCTCGTTGGCAAAATCCTTATTATGGCAGCTGGCACAGCGCAGCTGCTTACCGTTTTCCAGGCCGGCAATATCTTTATCACTCAGAGGCTGGTGCTCTTGGTCATGATGGCATGTACCGCAGGATAGCTCGAGTTTTATATGCACCGGATGGGAAAATTTTGCAGATTTTTTTTCTCCTGTAATAATAATCTCTGCTGCAGGTGCCTGCAGCCCCTTTTCCTCCGCACTCAGCGGAGCCCCGGCAAACAGCCAGGTCACCGACAGGGCCAGCAAAGCTATTAAACATGTTTTCTTCATTATCGTCCTCCTTTTAACTGTATAATATCAGATACCCTAATTGCCTGTTTCAGATTATAAGTAATCGCTTTCGGAATAGCAGCTGACGTAGGGTCATATGGGTATAGATGTTGGCCGATGTCGACCCGACATTGCTCCTTGGCGGCTGACCACAAGGGTTTGCAACTTTCCATATAGATGCGGTGAAAAAAAGACTGTGCAGGTTGTCACCACTTGGGCTAATATGACGGCGCACCTGAAAAAACATCATTAACTCTGCTATAATACTTCTTATTATGAACGAACAAACCT
>JAWVYE010000137.1:0-5327 GCA_033722905.1 Desulfobulbales bacterium | reverse complement strand
GCCGCGCCCTGCCTGGATTTGGTGACAATACCCGGCAGGACTTCACAGAGAAAATCAACTTCCCTGTCGGTATTGAACCTGCTGAGGCTGATACGCAGGGTGCCATGGATATGGGTTTCCGGAACCGCCATGGCCTTGAGCACGTGCGATGGATCAAGATCGCCGCTGTGGCAGGCAGAATGCGCCGATACCGCAACGCCCATTTCATCAAGTTCCTGCACAATGGCTCCAGAGGCACAGTTTTTAAAACTCACATTCAGGGTATTGGACAACCGCGGTTGCTTGGCACCGTTTACAATGACATCCTCTATCCCGGTCAGAATCCGCTCCTGGAGATTGTTGCGCAGTTCACGGACACCGGACATCCCGGACGCAAGAAAATCTTTTGCCAATGCACAGGCCTTGCCAAAACCAACTATGCCGGCGACATTTTCAGTGCCGGCCCGGTGCGCCATTTCCTGACCCGCCCCCATGATGAAAGGGGTGAAAGGGACCGTCCTCCTTACATACAGGGCCCCGACCCCTTTGGGACCATGGAACTTGTGGGCGGCCACTGCAAGATAATCAACCGGCAGGGCTGCCAGATCGATAGGTTCCTTGCCCACAAGCTGCACCGCATCACAATGAAACAAAACATTTTTCTCCCGGCAAAGAGCACCGATCTCAGCTAGGGACCAGACTACGCCGCTTTCGTTGTTTGCTCCCATCAGCGATACAAGGGCGGTATCCGGCCTTATTGTTGAGGAGAGAAGATGCAAATCAAGAGCACCATCTTTGCTTACGGGCAACAAATCTATGGCATAGCCGAACCTCTGCTGCAGGAACTGCAGAGGTTTTAATACCGATGGATGTTCCACAGCGGAAGAAATAATATGCTTTTTCGCCGGAAAAGCTGAAACGGCACTCCATATGGCTGAATTATTTGCCTCTGTGCCGCCACTGGTAAAAAATACACTTTTCAGGTGGCAGTTGAACAGGGATGCTACCTGTTTCCTGGCATGGGTAATACCTGCAAGGGCCTCTTCGCCGAAGCGATGCCCGCTTGAGGGATTGCCGAACTGCTCATCAAGGTAGGGGATCATTGCCTGACGCACTGCCGGATCAAGAGGTGTTGTCGCATTATTATCAAAATATATTTTATCCATGCGTACCCTTATCTTTCAATAAGTCAGATAAAAAAAGGCTTCAGGCTCCTGAAAACTGAAGGCCCCGAAATATTGGGGCTCAGCAACACACGACTTTATATCTCCAGCATCCTGTCCAAGGCAACCTTGGCCAATTTTGCAGTGGCAGGATCAACAGTAACCTGATTTTTCACTTCACCCTCAACCAGGTGATCAAGGATCCAGAGCAGATACTTGGGCTTTATCCTGTACATGGTTGAACATAAACACTGAAAAGGTGAAAGTGAGTGAATCTCCTTGTCAGGGTTTAGCCGGGCAAGTCTGTTCACCAGGTTGATTTCGGTGCCAATGGCCCATTTTGATCCTGCCGGAGAACCGGTCACCGCCTTGATGATATTTTCTGTAGAACCGTATTGGTCCGCCCCGGCTACAACCTCATGCCTGCATTCAGGATGCACTATGATCCGGACTTGCGGGTCTTTGTTGCGCCACATCCTGACATGCTCTGCGTTGAACTGCATATGGACGGTACAGTAACCGTTCCATAAAATAACCTTTGCCTGCTTTATTGCTGCAGGAGAATTGCCGCCCAGATGTTTATCGCGATCCCAGGGCACAATCTCTTCGGGTTTTATTCCCAGGGCAATTGCAGAATTTCTTCCCAGGTGCTCATCAGGAAAAAAGAAAACTTTCTCGCCGCGCTCAAGGGCCCATGTCAATACGCGTTCTGCGTTGGAGGAGGTGCAGACAGAGCCTCCCCTCTCACCAACAAAAGCCTTTATGGCCGCCGCTGAGTTTACATAGGTTACCGGGATAATCCGCCTGGCTTCAGTTATTCCTGCCAATTCCTTCCAGGACCAGGAGACCTCATCCAGCGTTGCCATATCCGCCATGGGGCATCCGGCTCTTAAGTCCGGTAATATGACAGCCTGGCTGTCGCCCGTGAGAATATCGGCCGACTCTGCCATGAAGTGCACACCGCAGAAAACAATATAGGGTTTGTCGTGGCAGGCCGCGGCATGTTTTGCCAGCTTCAGTGAATCGCCGGTCATGTCGGCAAACTGGTATACCGATTCCTGCTGGTAGTGATGACAGAGAATAAGTAATTTCCCCCCCAGCTCTTTTTTACGGGCAGCTATGCGCTCAACCAGAACACTTTCAGCCTGTCCGTATGTATCCGCCTTTATTTCAGCCTGTTGCAATCCCACAAATTAACTCTTACTTCCGGTAATGATTCAACTGAACAGTTTGCGACTCGGTCCAGCAAAGAATTTCAGATGGAAATTTTCTACTTGACCAGTTTTACCCATGAGGCGCACGGCCCCTTGTCACCCTGCGCTTCACCAAATCTGACACCGTCCCCCTCGGAAAGCTGATTTAAGGAAACATCCTTCAGGGAGTTTTCATGAAAGTAGATTTCCTGCCCCTGCGGAGTAACTATAAAACCATATGATTCATAAGGAAAAATGCTTTTTACAACCCCTTCACCGCCCGGACTCTTAGCCGCTTCAGGTTGAACCTTGTTGGATTGGCGCCTTTTACGCTGTAATTCTTTGATCTGCAGACCGAGAGTATTAAATGCATCCACCAAAAGGGGAACAACCTTGTCCCCTTTTCTTTTTACGACCACTGTATCATTTGGTATTGAAGCTATCAGCCGGAGTTCATAACCCCCTTCGCGATGGGAATAGGTGCCTTCAATTGTAACGCGTAAATGATGAATAAAACCTGCATTATGCCTGATAAGCCTTGCTTTTTCTTCATCAATTTTATCCTGCCACACCTTGCGTAATTCCAAATTACGGGCTTCAACCTGTAGTTCCATCTAGCTCCTCCATAAAATCTTAAACAATATTTTCAATGTGCCAAAAAACACGCTCTCATCAGCATGCTGTCAATATACCATATATTGATATTATACCCTAGCTTTGTTGAAGACTGCCGCCGAAAAAACAGCTGCGCAAATATCCTCTGAATATTTTAAACAAAGAGCGGGAAATTAAATAAAAATGTAATCACTTGGCAAGTCTAAAAAAAAATAATAAGGTAACATTCTTTTTTCCCATATAAAATGAACATAATCACTAAAAAAAGAGAAACAACAATATGCTTGTTAAAGATATATTAGATTTAAAAAAAACCTGTATCAGCTATGAGTTTTTCCCGCCAAAAATGGAAAGCGACTGGGACAGGCTGTTCCAGACGATCTCCGATCTCATACCACTGGAGCCGGCATATGTGAGTGTTACATACGGGGCGGGCGGATCAACCAGGGACCGCACCCATGAACTGCTGGTGCGCATCCAGGAAGAAACCGACCTTACCGTGGTTTCACACCTGACCTGTGTGGGCTCGACCAGGGATGACATCCATGCTATCCTGAACAAGTACGACGGACACGGCATTGAAAACATCCTGGCCCTGCGGGGTGATCTTCCCAAGGGTCAGAGCCATTGGCAGCAGCCTGAAAACGGTTTTGCTTATGCTGCAGACCTGGTTGCCTACATCAAGAAGCATTTTTCTCATATGGGTGTTGGTGTGGCAGGTTTTCCTGAAGGCCACCCGGAAACACCAAACCGCCTGAAAGAGATAGACTACCTCAAAGCCAAAGTTGATGCGGGGGCAGATTATATTGTCACGCAGCTCTTTTTTGACAATCGTGACTTTTATGATTTCTGCGAACGCTGTGAACTGGCGCATATAAACGTTCCCATCATTGCCGGGATCATGCCGATTACCAGTAAGCACAGCATGATTCGCATGGCAGAGCTTGCTGCCGGTGCCAAAATTCCTGCCAGGCTGCTCAAATCCGTAGAACGGGCAGGCAGCGATGAGTATGTTGAAAGAGTCGGTGTCCATTGGGCCACTGAACAGGTCAGAGACCTGATTGATAACAATGTCAGGGGGATACACCTGTACACCTTGAACTGCTCCACAGCCACGCTGCGTATGTATAAATCCCTGGGGATCCACAGTTCAACACAGCTTTCATTATAAGCGCATCCCGGCTGATTTATTTTGCCGGCATAAAGTTTCTGCATCCTCAGGAATCTTTTGCCGTTTTGCTGTCTGCTTACTATAAATTCCTTTTCAGGTATCATGCCCCAAAGCACTGTCAAAACTAAATCTGTCCATTACGGCTGGTATGTTGTTGCGGCAGGGACTCTCTGTATTTTTGCAGGACTGGGATTTGGACGTTTTGCCCTGGGGATGCTTCTGCCGGCCATGTCCGATTCACTGGGGCTCACCTATGCCGAAATGGGCCTGGTCAGCACGGCAAATTTTATTGGCTACCTGCTTGCAGTCCTGGTTTGTGGTCACCTGAGCGCAAGGCTTGGCAGCAGATTATTGATATTTTTTGCCCTGCTGCTGGTAACTGTTTCCATGCTGCTGGTGAGCAGGGCAAACAGTTTTGTTACAGTGGCATTTTTTTATATGCTGACAGGCATGGGGAGCGGCGCTTCCAATGTGCCTATGATGGCTCTTGTCTCCACCTGGTTCAGTTCCAGACAGCGGGGTAAAGCTGCCGGATTCATAGTCATAGGCAGCGGCTTTGCCATTCTTATTTCCGGCAAACTAATTCCCTATCTCAATGAGTTGGGGCAAGCGGACGGCTGGCGTCTCAGCTGGATCGTTCTTGGGGTTATAGTTTTTGCCATTTCCATCATTTGTTTTTTGGTCATCCGTGATTCACCGGCAGAAATGGGACTGGCGCCATTTGACGGCAGGAAATCTCCGCCACCGGCTGACCGGTCTCATCCTGCTGCGGGCCATGCATCCGTATCAAAGAAAGACATCTATCACCTGGGGGCAGTCTATTTTCTCTTCGGGTATACCTATGTGATATATGTTACTTTTATTGTCACCGCCCTTGTCCAGGAAAGAGGCTTTTCCGAGGCTGTTGCAGGTAACTTCTGGTCATGGGTTGGTTTCCTGAGCCTTTTTTCCGGGCCGGTATTCGGCACATTGTCTGACAGACTGGGGAGAAAGGCGGGGCTGATAACGGTTTTCTTCATCCAGATGTGTGCCTATATCCTTGTTGCCCTCTCTCTGCCGGGTATCTTTCTTTACCTTTCAATTGGCTGTTTCGGCATTGTAGCCTGGGCTATACCATCTATCATGGCTGCCCTGGTGGGTGATTATGTGGGCCCGCAGAGGGCTGCACGGGTCTTTGGATTCATCACTTTTATTTTTGCCCTGGGG
>JAWVYE010000136.1:0-5362 GCA_033722905.1 Desulfobulbales bacterium | reverse complement strand
GAGTCTTTCCTGGAGCGAGGATTTTCCGTTTGATCCACGCTCGCTTATTTCAAAAGATTTCTTTCAAACTGTCATAGCGGTAGTTGATATAGCCCTTGATATTGGCGCCCTCGGCAGAGAAGGAAAACCAACCGGCACTACTTTCATAATAGGCAATGTTGCGCAGATAATGAAAGCATCACACCAGGCAATTTTTAATCCTTTTAAAGGGTATCCTGAGCCGGCCAGGGAGATAACCTCCTCCGAGGTGGTCGAAAGCATAAAGGAGCTTGCTCAGCTTGATGGCGCCTTTGTCGTTTCTGAAAAGGGAACTGTGGAAGCCGCCGGCCGTCATCTTGATGCCGTCAGTTCCGTGACCAGGCAACTTAAAGGCCTTGGCTCCCGTCATCGGGCTGCAGCCAGTATTACCATGTATTGCGAGGCGATTGCGGTTGTCGTTTCTGAAAGTACCGGCCGGGTAACAATTTTTGACAGTGGAGAGATAATAGCTTCCCTTGAACCTGTTATAAGCACCCGTGTGGTTTAGCAGGCATTTAACAAGACGACTATACCGAGAAATTTAATTTTTACGGTTTTGCATGCAAGGGTATGCGGCATACTTGGTCATGGAATTCAATGGATATATTTGTATCGTCAGCCCGGGTCAGGGTATAAGAGCCACCCACAATAAAATCCAGGTCAAGCGATAATGCCGCCATTTTCAATTTACCTATGCCATCACCTGCCTCATGTTCCTTGGCCTCACTGTTGGTATGGATAAGTATCGTTCTGTTATCATCGCCAAACTGCATAATAAAAGCATTATGGTCAAGGAAGACAAGGTCATCATAGGCATAGGAGACCCGCATGCCAACGGACTCCACCAGTTCCTTTACTTTTCCCAGGGGCCTTAAACTCATTTTGTATTTCTCCTTCCAATTGCCGGCAGCAGAGTCTCAAATATCATTAAGGATCTACAGCCTTTGCCAGCGTATAGTAATTCAGCCATCGTGCGCCGCAGGTGGCGCAGAACATAGCAACTGAGACAGTTGCCTTATCCTCCATTTGCGGAGGATGAGCTGCCTTGATGGCCGGCGAGCCGCACTTCGGGCACCGGGTGCCCCCCGATTCCAGGTGGCTTTCCAGGGTCACAGCTGCACCTTTTGGACAGATATTTTTTCTTTCACCAGGCCCTGTATTGTTCCGGCCAGGTCGAGCATGGCCGGGATCTCTTCCATACCGGGCGGATTGATGCTGAATCCCTCCAGGTCACAGATCTCCTGGTATGTATCAAGCTGCAGCAGTCCATCCCGCATGGCAGAAAATTCACCGGGAAAAGTCCCCTCCAGCCCGTCAACAAGGTCAGCCATGGTGTGGTTGTAGGGCATGGCGCCATGCATCATAAGGGCAGCCATGGAGAACTTTTCAATAGCCATGGCGGCAAGATTATAAAGAATTGGCGCCGTATATGCTCTTTTGCTTTTTTGATAGGCTGCAACAGCAGTTTTGAGAAACCCGCTGCCCTCTTCAAAAAAATCCTGCCAGCCCTGGATTGGCTGGACGGTCTTCAGGTTCGACAGGGTAAAATTTGCCATGTTTTCCATGAGAATAGGTCCTCCATAAGGACAGTCTACCCCTGTTTTGCGTATCGAAACAGTTGGGGCAAAGTTGTCGTTCAACTGTCCATCATTAGTCAGCCTGGTAGCCCACACGACGCTCGACGATAGGCAGAAATCCGTCCCTGGTTATTTTCAACGCAACGGTATCTGCTTTGCAGAAATCGGCAGCCTAAAATGGTATTTGACTCATTTTTACATACTATGCGGCGATGAGAAACTCTGCCACCGGTTCACCCTCTTCAAGGCTGTCCAGGATTGCGTCGATTGCCTCTTCGCTGTCCACTCCTTTGAACCACCAGTTCTCCGGCTGGATAACCATGATGGGCCCGGCTTCACATTGCTTCAGGCAAGTGGTTGCCGTGACCAGGCAGTCAAGGCCGCGGTCGAGGATTTCTTCCTCGAGGTACTGCATGAAACCGTCTGTGTCTTTGTGGCAGATGCCCTTCTTGTCGCCTGCAGCGCGAAAGCTCTGGCAGACGAGTATTTGTCGTTCCGGTGTAGCCATTATGTTGTCTCCTTTATTGATTTTTTTGAAAAGTATTTGAGCAGCACATCTTCGCGTGCTCAGTCCTGCTGACATAGCGTTACTATAGTCAACAGGCCTGATCGCTCAAATCTGCACTACTCAACTCCTTTTTTATAATTATTCTTAAATACATTTTACGAAGTCAGCCCGATGCTGCTGGGTGAAATGATTTTTTTATATCTGTATTTGTCATAATATTAATTAGTTAAGTGACTGAATAACTCTTTATTGCTTATGTAGGTATAAGCGATTAGAAATGCTGCAGATTCGAGGAAGAGGCCTGTCCGCTATAGATATCCTATGCGGACAGGCTGATGACAAAGGAAATGCAGTATTTATGATCGCTTATTCTTCTTCTTTTTGCCGCCGCCGTAAAGTACATCAACAGTCCCCTCAATTTCATCCTCGCTAATCAGCACGGTAATACCATGTCTGCCGAGAATGCTTCTGGGACTTTGCCCGGCACTGCCTGCCAGAAGGGCAAAACAGTCCGGCAATGATTGGGCCAGCTCTTCCCAGCGTTTACTCCCGGAACCGGGCTCAGGAACAGGCCTGGTGCCAAGCAGGCAGGCCAGGCCGTCCTCCCGCGGTCCATAAATCAGGACCTGGCAGGCCTGGCCAAGATGGAGATCAATATCCATGCCGTTGGAGCTGACCACAGCAACATTGGGCCTGCTTTTCGTCGGCTTGGGATACAGCGGCGTAATCGAAGCGCATGGACCAAGGACAAAGGGGCAGTCAATGCCCATGCACTCTTCTCTTGCAGCACTGATTGATGTGTTCAGATACTTTGCGGCAGTTTTCCGCAGATGCTGCATGGTTTCACTGGTCGGCGGAGTGAGCAGCGGCTCTTCCGGTCCTGCAGTATGCCGATAAGGAACAAGCTCCATTGCATCTGCGCCGGCTTCTGCCATGCATTCAGCTATTTCTTCGATATGCTCATCATTAAAACCAGGATATACCGTTGTCCTGACAGTTACTTTGCAGTTTTCCTTTTTGAATATTCCAACTGCCTGCAGCTGTGCAGCCATAAGGATTGCGGTTGCCTGGGCCAGCGGCATTGTTTTTTTGCCCGGCCTGATCCAGGCGTAGAGCCTGTTGGCAACCTGCTGATCCACGGCATTGACCAGCAGTGTGACGCTTGTCACCCCTGCTTCAGCCAGGGCTTTTGCGTGATGTTCAGCATGCAGGCCGAGAGTAGTAACGGTACGCGTGATGCCTGGATATTTGCGGCGAATGAGCAGCAGTGTTTCCAGGGTCGAATCAATCTCACAGAGCGGATCACCAGGCCCGTCAATATTGACACCCCTGATTGCCGCGCCCTGGGCAAGATTTTCTTCCAGTCGGTGCAAAGCCCCGGCCGGGGCGACGGCCCTGACCGATGAATTGATCTGGTCAAAACGGATCCTGGCGAACGGCCGCGGCGCCACAGCCAGCGTTAACATTGTCTGCCGGGGCGCACAGCCGCACTTGCAGGAGTTTTCTTTTTTGGGAAATGGGATAATTGTCATTGTTGTGATTGCCTGTTAATTATTGCAAATATTTTTTGCAGGAATAAATGCCATTTTCTTTTATCCCTTTCACGGCAGTGGTCGCAGGTAGTTGCAGATACGAGGCAGTTTCATTGCCATGCGGCCGCTACAGTACGAGTTCAAACCGCTCCTCAGGATCGTCCCGGTCCTTGCGGTCAAGCAATGCATTGAGGATTTGTTCCAGTACCCGTAAACCGCCCTTGTACCCTACTGTAGGGAAATACTGGTGTCCCTGTCGGTCCAGTATCGGGAACCCCCAGCGCACATAAGGCAGATCTTCATCACGGGCAATGTATTTGCAGTAGGTATTGCCGATCAAAAGGTCAACGGGCTCGTTCTTGATCCACTGGTGCAGCAGAAACATATCACCCTTCGCCCTGACATTAACTTCGCAGGGCAGATCCCTGGTGATCTCCTTAATGCGTTTTTCAAACTTCTTGCCGGGCGTGCCGGTGACAATGTGGACAGGCAGCATGTCGATTGACACGAGAAATTCGGTCATGGCGATGAGCTGGTCAGGGTCACCGACCAGGGCGACTTTTTTCTGGTAAAAGTACTGGTGCATATCGGAGATCATGTCCACCAGCTGGCCGCGCTCATGGGTAAGTTCCTCGGGTACCGTGGTGCCGGCCACAATCCGCAGGGCGTCAATAAAACGGTCGGTGGCCATGAGGCCGAACGGCATATCCAGGATGGAACATGGCACTTTATGTTGGCTGTCAAGATAGCGGGCCGCGTCGGCAGAGCACCATTCGCCCAGGGCCAGCGTGCCGATGGAGTCGCCGGTCGATTTCAATTCGTCAATGGTGGTGCCGCCTGCCGGAAACATTTTATATTCGCCGGAAAGAGGGCCGTTCAGCACTCCTGAGGTATCTGGAAAAAGAATATGTTTGACGCCGACCAGGGTGGCAATGCGCTTGAGTTCCTCCATGTCAGCAGGCTCGACCCAGCCGGGTATGATGTTGACCTTGTTGTTCTTTTTACCGGTTGGTTGAGCCATTTCAGCCATGGATCGCACCATGTTCGAAAAACCGGTGACATGCGACCCGACGTAACTGGGAGTAGAGGCGCTGATAAACTCCTTGCCGGCGGGGATTTTCCCTTCTTTCTCCGCCTTCTTCTTGATCTGTTTAAGGTCGTCGCCAATGGTCTCGGAAAGGCAGGTGGTGTGTGCCGCAATGATATCGGGGTCGTACACTGTAAATATATTATTGATAGCCTGCATCATATTGGCCTGGCCGCCGAAAACCGAGGCGCCTTCCGTAAAGGAGCTGGTAGCGGCTGCTATGGGCTCCTTGTAATGTCTGGTCAGGGTACTGCGGTGATAGGCACAGCATCCCTGGGAACCATGGCTGTGGGGCAGGCATCCATGGATACCCAGGGCTGCATACATGGCACCGATGGGCTGGCAGGTCTTGGCCGGGTTGATGGTCAGGGCCTTGCGTTCGCTGATTTGTTTGGGGGTGTGGCGTAATAACATTGTTTCATCCTCCGGAAATGATGTTTTTGTCCGATAATCTTGTCGGAGAAAAGGTTCGCCATGCTCATGTACGATTTGTCCACTCCGCGTGACTCACCTTCCTCCTCCTCATTCTCAAACAAAAATCCTCATTTCAATTTATGTGTTTTTTTGCCTTTTTGTTGTGATCCAGTTTTGGCGGCTACGCCAGAATCGCTGTAGACAAGGCGTGCAAATTTTGAGGAAT
>JAWVYE010000135.1:0-5364 GCA_033722905.1 Desulfobulbales bacterium | reverse complement strand
TTTTTTGATTACCGGGTTTAAGACACTTGAGTAACTGTAGGCCGGTACATAAAACGGACAGGCAATCATGCAGGTGCGGCAGCCCACGCATACAGTGGGGTCATAGATGACCGCCCCCTCCGGTGTTTTGGTGTAGGCGTTGACAAAACATGAGGTCAGGCAGGCCGGTTCATTGCAGTGGTTGCATTGAATCTTACGGAAAAGTGGATGATCCTGCCCGGGGATATCGTAGCGGTTGACCACCGTATAGGCCCCTTCGCTTGTCCTACGTTTATGATCCAGAACGGACATGTCGTCAAAGGCCTGGGCCGGGGCGGGGAGCCCCTGTTCCTTATTGCATGCGGCTTCGCAGCTTCTGCAGCCGACACAGCGGGTCAGATCGACGAGGACACCCATACTGTCAGGGTAGCCGCCGTATGTCCCGGCAGCATCTGCACGTTTGCTTTTGCTGATTACCGAGGCGGCAGCCCCTCCCAGCAGACTGCCTTTCAGAAATTTTCTTCGGTTCATTGCTTTCATTCTCTTCTCCTTATGAATAAGCTGAATAGTAAAATCGGTCTTAATCGTCTCTAGTGCCCACCGCCTGCAGGTTTATTACTCTTCGGCGGAGTATAGCTTCCTGCATGGAAAAACTTGTCGCCGGCATCGGTGCGAGCATGGCAGTCCTGGCAGCCGTTTGCCACACCCATTTCTTCGTGGCAGTTCATGCAGCGGCTGTGATAGGCTGCTTTCAAACCCAAGCGGTCAATGTGGTGCATCGTGTTGTCGGCACTGAGCTTTTTCAGATACTCAGCTTCGAACCTTTTACTTGCATGGCATTCCTGGCAGGATATCTCATCAGTTCCTTCACTTCCTGCATGGCACTGCATACAGTTCTCATCATCAATTTCAGTGCCCAGGGTGTGGTGGTGACAGACGGAACAGTTGCTGTCAGTGGCTTCCTCATGCATTGCATGGTCAAAGTAGACCGGTTCATACAACTGCGCTAAAGAATCAATGACAACTTCATCCGGTCCATCACCGGCTGCAGCAATGGTGCAATACATGGAAAAGCACAACATCATTGCCACGACTGTACTCAGCAGAAACTTTGGGATTTGCTCCATTTTTTTGTTACCTCCTTTCGGGTTGATTTTTTTAAGTTTTTGTAATTATTGACAATTTTTTATAATAAAGCCTGTATTTCGGGTACAGTAATGCCCGGTGTTTTACAGCAGGACAACCAGGCAGAATTTCAGGATACTATTTAAGTTTCTACAACCGTTTTAGTCTGGTCACGGTTGAGATAGATATAAAAGGCCGGAAAGGCCCCGAGAAAAAGAACGGCTATTATGTATTCCACTCCCTTGATATGGGTGTAAAAGTCTGACAGGGTATGGAATTCCTGCAGCAGGCCGATTGAAACCAGGTAGTGACGCAGCAGTTCCGATACCTGCCAGTTGACCTGGGACAAGCCGCTGAGAAATGCTGCAACAGACCAGATGCTGATGACAGTGCCGAAGAAAATTGAAGCATGCCATGCTATTCTCTTTGTGTTTACTTTATCCTTGCCCATGACGACTCCCCGTTTTTTCAAGTAGTATTTTTTTTATTACATTCCGGTGAAAGCTGTGATCAAGCTGCGCCAGACTTCATGGAAATTTTCAGCACTTGCCAGGCCGCCGATCAAGCATGCCACTCCCCAGATGCCGAGGAAAGCAGCCATTACCATGATAATTCCGAGACCTAACCTGGAGTTTCCCAATTCGAGTTCAGCGACTTCCACTGCGTTGTCAAATGTTGCCGCCCTTTCCTGGGTTATTTCCACTGATTTGTACATGTTGTGTCTCCTGGATCTCTCCGCTTGAAATTTTGCCAATTCCAACCCATTTTGATGTCTTACCCGTTGAACTTGCATTTCCCGTGCCAGAAAAAAAATGACGCTTCAATTTTGCCTATTTTTTCAATACAAACAGCAGCCGGGCAACAAAACATCAGGATTTTTTTCATTATTTTTATTTTAATAACAATCGTTTAGGAAAAATTTTCATGCAAGTTTCACCCGTTCATCCGGACCCAAACGAAACGGGCCGGCAAAACAGGTTCGTTTGCAGGTGTTTCGTTTTTGAGAATATTTATTATCTAAGTGTGGTGCAGAGTGTTGGATGCGACACAAGTGTTGCAACACAAGTGTTGCATTGTAAAATTTAACTATTGATATTAGTATGTTATGGGTAAAGTCAGGTGGTGTTGCAGTGTACAATCAAGCGGAATTGTACGCCGGGGAGAAAATATTCCAGATCTGTGGATGCACTCCATTTACGCAAATATTTTCAGTATCATATCTGCTTTATCCCGAGCTTAACTTGTGCGCATTACTAGGCAGGTAAAGGAATATCCTCAGTGCGTCAAAGGCTGATCTGGAATACGCTGCAGCGAGTGTGAAGATTGCCAAAGGAAATGTTTGGGTGGCTTTAACCAGGGTTGCTGGACGGCTTTTTAGCTGCTAAATATCAAGATTGGACAGGTCGATATTGTAGTTGGAAATCTTTCTATACAACGTGCTGCGGTCCACACCGAGTAACCGGGCTGCCCTGGCTTTATTGCCGGCAGTTCGGCGCAGTGCATTAATGATTTGTTCAACCTCGTTCTCCGGTTTCATTTCAGGTGTTATGGCCTGGGGTTGCACAGTTTGAGGTATGGGCTGATCTTGCAGCGGTTGCGGAGATGGTTCAGCAGTCAATAATTCCGCCGGTAAATGGTCTGTGGTTATGGTATCGCCCGGGCAGAGAACATAGGCCCGTTCAATGACATGCTCCAGCTCCCGGATGTTTCCCGGCCAGGAATGGTTCTGCAGCAGGTCATTGACAGAGTCGGAAAATCCGGTCACACCTTTTTTCATTTTTTCTTCAAAAGCGGAGAGAAAGTGTTGGGACAGAAGCTGGATGTCTTCTTTGCGTTCCCGTAATGGCGGCAGAATTATATCTACCACGCGAAGTCTGAAGTACAGGTCTTCACGGAATTTATCCAGACGCACCTTTTCCTTGAGATCGGCATTGGTGGCAGTAATAACCCGCACATCAACCTGAATGGGCTGGTCATGTCCAACGGGGTAAAAGGTTCTCTCCTGGAGAAAACGCAGGAGCCGCAACTGCATGCGTGGCGTAATATCTCCTATTTCATCAAGAAACAGGGTGCCGCCGTCAGCCTGCAGGATTCTTCCCAGCCTGTCCCTGTCAGCACCGGTAAATGATCCTTTTTTGTGGCCGAAGAGTTCACTTTCCAGAAGATCTTCCGGGATGGCGGTACAATCAACCTTGACCAGTGAGCGGTTGCGGCGGGGGCTTTCCGCATGCAGGGCCTCTGCAACAAGTTCCTTACCCGTGCCGCTTTCGCCGGTTATAAGGACTGTGGTGTCCACTTTGCCAACGCTTTCGATGAGGGCGTAAATGCGCTGCATCTGCTGGCTTTTGCCGACAAAACGGTGAAAATTTGTCCGCTGGTCACGTGTATCGAGGTCCTCAAGGTGGGTGAGGTCGCGGGCCGTAATTACGACGCCGAGAAAATTGGACTTACTGTCTTCCAGGGGGGCAGCCGTGACACTGAGGACACCAAAACTGTTGTCCGGCTTCTGCCATTCCAGGCGGTGGATTTTAAGCTCATGCCGGTGCTTGAGAACCTGTTCTGTATCGTGGAGCAGGGCCTGGCCTAACTTGCTGGTCAATGTAGGCAGGGAAACGCCAACGGCAATTTCGGGCAGAAAAGATCGGGCCCAGTCCCTTGCCATATCGTTCATGTCGGCAATACGGAGATGTGTATCCACCGTAATAATAATTTCCCTGACAGAACGTAAAATCGTCTCCTGCAGGTAGCGGTTCTTTTCCTGTTCCGCCTCAAAGCGGGTCTTCTCTTTTTGCAGTTCCTGCTTTTCAAGGGCCAGGGCGACTATTTTCAGGAGTTCGTCTTTTTTAACAGGCTTGGGGACATAATCAAAGGCGCCGAGCCGCACAGCTTCGGATGCTGTCTCAATATTGGGATACCCTGTAATCATGACAACCGGACAGATTCTCCCCATTTCCTTTATCTTGCGCAGCAGATCTATACCAGAAGCACCCTGGAGAACAATATCACTTATGATCAGGTCAAAGTTTCCCTGTTCAAGAGCGCTGATTGCTTCATCAAAACTTGAAACTCCTGTAACAGACTCGTAGCCGGCCCTTTTCAGCAGCATTTCAAAGGTCAGGCGCAACCCTTCCTCATCATCCACAATCAATATCCGGTCAGCCTGTTCATTTTGAATATCCATCAAAATCTCCCTTGGAAGAATAGTAGCTGCAAGTGTAATACAATAAACTGCAAATATAAAAAAAAAACGCTAAAATATCAGACCCAAACCAGTGTTCCACTGAATTTCCTTTCAGCGACCATGCAGGATTATCATTATTTTTACGCACTCAGGAATAATGATTCAGTGTATTCCCTTGACCGTTTAAGGTTTGTCACTATATAGTATGCACACCTTTGATAGTCAATGATTCATACGTAAATATATAATGAAAAGTTTTACGAGTAACAGCACGGGGAAAACCTGCAACAAAAGAGAGGTCTCTACAGAGGAGCGAAGACAATTTTTACGTCTTGGCCTTAAAGTCACCGGTGTTTATTTCGGCGGTTCGGTTCTTTCCCTGGTGCCGGTCCGGGAAGGGCGAAGCGAGCTTCTGGCAACCGCTGTTGTGGGGACATATCCTTACCAGCCCCATTATGCAATGATTATATATAAGGATAGGTGTATTGACTGTGAGCGGTGCATTGAGGCATGCGCCCAAACCAACGGTGTTCCTTCTTACGGCTACCGGAATACAGTTTTAAGCCGGAAAATTACAGGTGTTGCCAAGAGTAAAATGATCCGGGAATTTCTGCCGGTCCTCTGCAATCAGTGCAACCGGCCGCCATGCGTCCGCGTCTGTCCAACCAGGGCCACATACAAGGACAGGAAAAACGGCATCGTCATGATGAATGAGTCTTTGTGTATAGGCTGCAAGGCATGTATGACAGCATGCCCATATAACGCCCGGTACTACAACAGGGAGATCAAGGCCATTGACAAATGTGATTTCTGCTATCGCAAACGGCTGCAGAATGGAGAGTCAATCCCCGCCTGCGCCGAGATATGTCCTGCCGATGCCCTGTTCTTTGGCGATATGTCCGACCAGGAAAGCAGGTTCTACGATGTACTCCATAAACCTGACCAGACCATACTGGTTTTGCGGCCTGCAACCGGAGCCATGCCAAATGTTTACTATCTGCAGGGTTAAATGGGGTGGGGGTCCCGTTGTATAGGATACATATGCTGAAGGCAGACAAAATAATCCTGTTATTAATGCT
>JAWVYE010000134.1:0-5365 GCA_033722905.1 Desulfobulbales bacterium | reverse complement strand
GAAGAAACCCAGGAGATATCAGTCATCCAGCATGGTTCCATAACCACTGTTTCGGATGAAACGGTTTTACTCAACAAACTTGAAGAAATTTTTATGCCAAAGGATTATCAACCCCATCTATGGAAAAACTGGTTCACCAAATAGTAGATACTTTAAGCTCATTCCCGCGGCCGAAAAACTGGGTGCTGAAGCTGCTCTCCCTGCTCTTTGCCCTGTTTCTCTGGTATTTCGTGGTTGGTGAGGACAAGGTGGATATGAACGTCACCATCCCGGTGGAAATCGTCAACCTGCCCCGCGACCTTATAATATCCAACCAGTTCAAAAAACAGCTTGAGGTAACTGTCAGCGGCCAACGCAGCCTTATCCGCGGCATGACCTCCCAGCACATCAGCCGGACAGTGGACCTTTCCAAGGCTTCCCCCGGAACCGTCGTCATTGAGAACAGCCTCGATTCCATTTCACTGCCCCGCGGGTTGAGCATCCTGAGAGTGCAGCCGTCGACTCTTACGCTGTTACTGGACCGCCTCATCCAAAAAGATCTGCCCATCAAATCCATGCTTGTGGGCAAAGTCCATAAGGATTTCAGGCTTGACTCCGTTACTGTGGAGCCTGCATCCCTGAAAATAAGCGGGCCGGAATCCATCCTGGCCCAGGAGAAAATTTTAAATACCAGCCCCATTGACATCAACGGCCTTGATCAATCCACGGTCAAACAGGTGTCTCTGGCCTTAAAACCTGAAATTGCCGATCTCATCGGTGAGCCGGTGGTGGCTGTCCGCTTCCAGATTTCCGAGCTCATAAAGAAAATTGAATTTTCAGATATTCAGCTCGAATTTGATCATAGCAGAGGCAGGCAGACCGAGATGATTTACCAGCTCATGCCCTCCACAGTAACGATAACAGCTGAATTCCCGCAAACATTCGCCGAGGAGACCAAAAACCTGAAAGATCTTTTTCGTGCCAGGATTATTCCGGAAACACTGAGGCCGGGCAGCTCAAAACAAAAAATACTTGTTGAAGGTCCGCCACAGGGTAAAATTCTTTCAGTCTCTCCGGAATCAGCAACTCTTAAGATAAGCGAGACCAAAAGGCTCAAAATCAAGCCATGAGAAAACTTTTTGGAACAGACGGCGTGCGGGGGGTGGCCAACACCTATCCCATGACCACCGAAATTGCCATGCAGATAGGCAGAGCAATTGCCTTTCTGGTCAAAAAGCAGGTGGGGGCCAAGGAGCATAATCCGCGCATTGTCATCGGCAAAGACACCCGGCTCTCGGGCTATATGATTGAAAATGCCCTGGCTTCCGGCATCTGCTCTATGGGCGTAAACGTTCTCCTGGTCGGCCCTCTTCCCACACCCGGTATCGCCTTTATTACAACCGGCATGCGGGCAGATGCGGGGGTTGTTATATCTGCCTCCCACAACCCCTTCCAGGATAACGGCATCAAGATTTTCTCCAGATATGGTTTTAAGCTTCCCGATGAAGAAGAGGAGATTATCGAGGATCTCATATTTTCAAAAAAAATGGATTCTTTGCGGCCTGTGGCCGACGAGGTCGGCAAGGCAAACCGCATTGATGATGCCAGGGGCCGCTATATTGTATTTTTGAAAAACACCTTTCCCAAGCGCTATACCCTTGACGGCATCCACATCGTGCTTGACTGTGCCCATGGCGCCACATATGGCGTGGCCCCGCATGTTTTTGAAGAGCTTGGGGCCAAGGTCACCAGCCTGGGCGTTCAGCCCGATGGCAAGAATATCAATCATGCCTGCGGCGCCCTCCATCCGGAAGTCATGGCCCAGGTGGTCCGGGACCAGGGCGCAGACCTGGGCATTGCCCTGGATGGCGATGGCGACAGGCTTATCGTTGCTGATGAGCGGGGGACAATTGTTGACGGCGACCAGATAATGGCTATTTGTGCCGCCGAAATGCTGGAGCGCCAAAAACTTGCAAAAAACACCCTGGTGGCAACTGTCATGAGCAACCTCGGTCTGGAAGTCGCCATGCAGAACATGGGAGGAAAGCTTGTCCGGACCCAGGTTGGCGACCGCTATGTTGTCGAGGAAATGCGGCGGAACGCTTATAATCTAGGGGGCGAACAGTCGGGCCACCTCATCTTTCTGCGACACAACACTACCGGTGACGGCATACTGGGCGGCCTGCAGCTTCTCGTTGCCATGAAGAAAAAAGAAAAGCCCTTGTCAGAACTGACAAAAATCATGGAGCCCTTCCCACAGGTCCTGAAAAATGTCCATACCGAGAAGCAAATTGCCCTGGAGCAAATACCGGGATTTGCAGATAAAGTTGCCATAATGGAGAAAAGTATCGGCTCCTGTGGACGTATTTTGGTGCGTCCCTCTGGAACCGAACCGGTCATCAGGGTCATGGTTGAAGGAGAAGATGAAAAGCTGATAGATTCGATGGCCAGTGAACTCTGCGACTTTATCAGCAAAAAGGCCTGCCCCTGACCGCCATTCCCGTTCCACCCCCATCCCCTTGCCGCCAAAGATTTACAAACCTTGCCTGTCCAGGAGCATTAACTGGTACTTGGCAGTCCTCGAATCAGGATCAATGGCCAGAATTTTTCCATAGGTAATCCGGGCGGCCGCATATTCTTTCTGCTGCAGCTGTAATTTCCCCAGTCTTTCCAGGGCCCGCATGTAAGTCGGGTTTATTGCCAGGGCCTGCCTGTAGGAATGAAGGGCCTTGGCCGCTTCATTCTTCATCTCATAGGCTATAGCCTCGTCAGTGAATGAATGACTGTAGTCAAAGGGCTCAATTACCTTGTAATTGGTCAGGACGAAACCCGAAGCCACTATGACCAGGCTTCCTGCAAGCTTCAACACCTGGCCCATGCGGAACTGGGCCAGGAGCATGGCAACCCCGTAACCGGCCGATATGCAGAAAAGCGGCAAAACAACCATTCTGTAGCGGGAAAAAACAAAGAATAAAATTATGGACAATATATAGACTGTCTGGATGAAAAAGAGAAATACAGCCCCTGTCCTCCTGGCAACCATCATGCCCAGAAGCCCCAACAGCAAAAAGGGCGCCACCAGCCCGAAACTGACGGGCAGGATTTGCAGAATCCCGGAATAGCGCTGATGAAAATAATAGTTATGATTATCAGGGATCTCATAACTGTTCATAAAAAGAAGCAGCTTTTTAGCGCTGAGTTTAAGTTCAGCCAGGGGATTGCTCATTATGAAATCAATTCCCTGCTGCAGCCAATAGCGGGAAGCCTCCGCGGAACTCAACGTTCTGCCTGTTCGCATCTCAGCCTCTTTTTTAAAGTCTTGCTGTTCATGCAAAGGGTCAGGACGGACAAAGGGCAGTTTTATGTAGGTTCCATTTGCATCAGGGTTATGGCCGATATAAAAGTTCTGGCCCGCCTGCGCCGTAGTCAAAACCAGTTCACCACCCACCAGATAGTTTCTGGCAACAACGGGGCCAAGCGCCGTGCCCACCCCAAGCACAAAAAGAACTGCAATGCCAAAACGTTTATTCCAGGCCGCATTTTTCTGAACCAGGGCCGTGATGAGGATCACCGGCAGAAGGAGGAGGAAGTTAGCCCTGGTGAGACAGGCAAGGCCGAAAAATAACCCCGAGCCATAATGCGCCGGGTCGGGTTCTTGTAAATCCTTTGCCAGGAAGAGATAAATTGCCAGGGTTAGAAGAAAGGCGGCCAGGGTCACCTTGAGAAGCAAACCGTCAAAATATATCGCCGGTCCGTAGAAGGCGTACAGCAATCCTGCCAGGATTGCGGCAGGTCCCGCAATAATCCTCCGGCCCAGCCCGACGATCAACAGGGAGGTTGCGGCGCCCAGTAAGGCCTGGATCATGTAAATCCAGAAAAAATCGCGGCCGAAAATCTTGTAACAGAGTGCCAAAAAATAGGGATAAAGAGGATCCTGGTAAAAAATTTCTTTGCCGAGCCAGCCATGCTCTACAATGCGGACGGCCCACCGGTCGTAGGCACCGAGGTCCCCCGGCAGAACTGCAAAAAACGGGCTAGTTCTGTAAATTGACACCACATGGACAATGCGGAGCACAAGGGCCAGGATAAAGACTGCCATCGCCCCGAAAAGTATACTTTTACCCTTGGCTTTTGGCATGGCAGCTCCTTTACCGCACTACACCGTAATTACAATCCTCATCCTATGGTCTGAAAGCGTAAGCAGCAGTTTAATGCGCACTTACTTCACACTTGCCATGGCCCTGTGAAAAGCTTCTGCTGACCGGTCAATCACAGCATCGTCAACACAGAAAGCCAGCCTGAAGTATCCCGGCGTGCCAAAGCCTTTACCGGGCACGGCAAGAATCTTCTGTTCCTGCAGCCTGCCGACAAACTCTGCATCATCAGCAATGGGGGATCTGGGGAATATGTAAAAGGCTCCCTTGGGAGGCATGAAGTCATACCCCGCCGCTGCCAGAATAGTACAGAATTTTTCCCTTCTTCTCATATAAATGGAGTTGTCAACGGATGCTCCCTGGAGTTCCGCCACAACTCTCTGCATCAAGGCCGGGGCGTTGACAAAACCAAGAATACGGTTGGCAAGGGTCAGGGCTTCCACCAGGGGGCCTTTATCTGCAATGCCGGGATGCAGGGCAATATAGCCGATCCTTTCACCGGGGAGCGACAGATCCTTTGAGTAGGAGGACACTACTATACTGTTGTCATAGGCCTGCATGATACTCGGGACTTCATGGTCATCAAATACTATCTTTCTGTAAGGTTCATCGGCAATGAGATAAATGGTGCTGGAGAATCTACCGGCGGCGGCTTTGAGCAGGCCGCCGAGTTCTGTCAGTGATTCTTTTGTATAGATCTGCCCGGTGGGGTTATTGGGGCTGTTGATAATTATTGCCTTGGTCCTGGCATTGACCGCGGCCTCAATCGCCCCCAGGTCCAGAGCAAAATTTTCATCAGTGGCCACAACCTTGCTGACACCGCCATGGTTGTCGACATAAAATTTATACTCGACAAAAAACGGGGCCAGGATAATCACCTCATCACCCGGATCAAGCAACGCTTTCAGGGTAACATTCAAACCGCCGGCAGCACCGCAGGTCATCAGCATTTCTGCAGCCGAGAGAGTCACGCCCTGTTCAGTTGAAATACGGGCCGCAACCGCCTCCCGGACAAAGGGATAGCCGCCGTTCGGCATGTAGGCATGGGAACCGGGAGTATCCTTCTGAGCCAGGTCCAGGAGTGTTCTGCTAAATTCCGGAGGAGGACTCAGGTCAGGATTACCAAGGCTGAAGTCAAAGACATTTTCAGCACCGAATTCCGCTTTCAGCCTTGCACCTTCCTCAAACATCTTGCGGATCCAGGAAGACTTTTCGGCAAAATCATTCATTTT
>JAWVYE010000133.1:0-5377 GCA_033722905.1 Desulfobulbales bacterium | reverse complement strand
CAGTAAAGACGCTCGGTGGGCAACTGGACAGCACCGCTTGTCAGTTTGTACCAGTAGGTCTTGGCCCTGGCACTTAGCCGGGCATGGAAACCGGCCTCTACCTCTGTTGCCTCCAAAATCCTTATATCCGCAGGCAGCATGCTGTTCAATCCCTTGACAAACCCCCTGCAGGGGATATCCGTTGTGGTTGCAAAATTTGCCACCATTCCCAGGGCATGCACTCCGGCATCGGTCCTGCCGGCCCCGTGCAGCGAAATATCGGCACCGGTCATGATATGCAGCCTGTCCTCTAGGACACCCTGAACAGTCGTATCTGACTTCTGCTTTTGCCAGCCGGCATAACCGGTACCATCAAAGGCCAGCAGCAGCTTTATGTTCCGCCTTGCTTTCACGGAAATAACGGCACCGTAAGCAGCCCCCCGGTTTCCGGCAGGCCGCACATGATGTTCATATTCTGCACTGCCTGGCCGGCCGCGCCCTTCACAAGGTTATCAATGGCCGCAAGAATAACCAGCCTGCCCGTACGTTTGTCAACCTTTAAACCTATGTCACAAAAATTTGATCCCCTGACAAACTGGGTTGCCGGGAATGTTCCCCCTTCACACAAACGGATAAATGGTTCATCCTGGTAAAACTCCTGATAGATAGCATGTAGTTCAGCATCTGTTTGCGGTCCGGCCAGTTTCACGTATATTGTACTGAGAATTCCCCGCGACATGGGAAGCAGATGCGGCGTAAAAGAAATGGTTGTCTTTTTATTGCAGAGCTTGCCGATTTCCTGCTCCATTTCCGGCGTGTGCCTGTGCTCCCCTACCTTGTAAGCTTTAAAGCCATCGTTTACCTCACAGAAAAGGGTGCCGGTCTGGGCCAGGCGCCCTGCCCCGGAAGCACCGGACTTGGAATCAACTATGATTGTTTCAGGTTCAATAATCCCAGCCTGGAGCAATGGTGCCAACCCGAGGATAACACTGGTCGGATAGCAACCGGGATTGGCGACCAGCCGGGCTTTCCTTATCTGTTCACGGTGCAGTTCCGGCAGACCATATACTGCTTCCGGAAGGTATTCCCGGGCAATATGCTCCTGGTACCATTTTTCATAAACCGCTGCATCGTGGAGGCGGAAATCCGCCGAGAGGTCCACCACCTTCCTGCCGGCCTTCAGAAGATCGGGTACAATTGCCATGGCTGTCCGGTGCGGTACCGCCGTAAAAAATAAATCAGCCCGGTCAGCCAGTTCTTCTGTCTGTATATCCTCACAGGTGATGTCAACTATACCTGCCAAATTAGGGTAGACCTCGGCGAGCTTTATGCCGTTATACTGGCGGGATGTGGCCGCCGTAAGCTTTATATCTGGACAGCTGCTGAGCAGGCGTGCAAGCTCGACTCCGGTATAGCCTGATGCCCCCACTATTCCAACTTTGATCATTTTCTTCTCCTGGTTTACAGGCAACGCTGAAAGTGCTGCCCTTTCTTCGCCGCTTCGCTGCCGGTTCGTTTCTTTGTACCCTTAAAACCAGGGTATAAACACCCTTATAACAAGGGTATAAAGGCAGACAAAGAAATGAACAATAATACTATAAACAAAAAAAAACAGGGGAAGACAACATCAAATGCGCCTTCCCCTGTTTTCTCAAATTTTAGGGGCCCGAAACAGGATATAAAAATTTTAACGTTTCGAGAACTGGAACTTTGCCCTGGCCCCTTTCTGGCCATACTTTTTTCTTTCCTTGGCTCGCGGGTCTCTGGTCAAAAGGCCTGTTTTTTTCAATGTCAGTCTGTATTCCGGGTTAACTTCCAGCAGGGCCTTTGAAATACCATGCCGCAGAGCTTCTGCCTGGGCGTTCTTGCCGCCCCCCTTCAGCGTTGCGAATACATCGTATTGCTCCTGAGTCTCGGTTGTGGCAAACGGCTTCTCAATTTTCTTGCGCAGAAAACCGCCGCCAAAATATTCCTCAACCGTCCTGTCATTTACCTTGATATCGCCTGCTCCCGGTTTTATCCATACTCTGGCAACAGCTGTTTTTCTCTTGCCGGTCGCGTAGTATCTCGTTTCAGCCATCAGTAGCTCTCCATAAATCTCATGCACTTACACTTAAATATCAAGAATTTCAGGTTGTTGTGCAGCATGCGGGTGCTCACTTCCTGAATAAATCTTGAGTTTCTTCAGCTGGTTGCGGCCAACACTGTTTTTGGCCAGCATGCCTTTTACAGCCATTTTAAGAAGTTCGGTCGGCCTCTTCTCAAGCACTTCCTTGGCAGTCCTTTGTTTTATGCCGCCTATATATCCACTGTGGCGATAGTAAATTTTATCATCCAGTTTCTTGCCGGTCAATTTAACCTTCTCGGCATTGACAACAATGATAAAATCACCCACATCCATATGGGGAGAAAAATTCGGTTTATGCTTACCGCGCAGCCGTGTTGCAATTTCTGATGCCAGGCGGCCAAGCACCTTGTCCTCAGCATCGACTACAAACCATTTTCTTTCAATCTCCTTAACCGGAGTGTGATAGGTTTTCATGATACAATCCTCAAAAAACATCAAATCAATATCTTCACCAGGCTGACGTATCAACCTCTGACTATTTTTTTCAAATAAAGAATTTCAGGCCAGGGAGGAATTACCCCGGGACACAAAATCCCAGTCAATAAATAAACTTTTAATTTATATTGCCATCTCTTTAATCTGTCAATAAAAAAGGCCCGACAGAAGTCGAACCGTCCCAGAAAAAAATGGAGCGGGAAACGAGATTCGAACTCGCGACTTCAACCTTGGCAAGGTTACACTCTACCACTGAGTTATTCCCGCTCGCACATGCCAACTGGAAAGCCAGGGAATATAACGGGTTGCCCGCCGCTTGTCAACAAAAAACTCTGCCGCACTGCCGGCAGTTTTACCCGGCATAAGAGGCAGGCCGGATTATTTTTTTTTAAAAATCTCAACTAGCTGTTGCTCTCAAACCTTACAAATTGTATAGATATTTATAATTTTACATTGGCTTGCATGAAAAAATTATAAAACTGCCATTTCATATGAGCCGGTTTTCCTCCTGATGAATGGTTTCAAATAACATTTTTTATTGGAGTTCAGTTTATGGGCAACTCTGCAAGAATCGGTGAGATACATCGCAAGACAAAAGAAACAGACATTAGTCTGAGTCTCAAACTTGACGGACTTGGCAACACTTCCATACGCTCAGGAGTTGCCTTCATGGACCACATGCTGACCCTTTTCAGTGTCCATGGTTTTTTCGATCTCGATATTGCGGGTGGCGGCGATACTGATGTGGATGACCACCATACAGTTGAAGACCTCGGTATCTGCCTCGGGCAGGCATTCAAGTCAGCATTGGGAGATCTGGGCGGAATCTGCCGGTACGGTTTCAGTGTAATTCCCATGGACGAAACCCTGGCCCAGGTTGCAGTCGATATTTCCAATCGCCCGTATCTCTATTTTGATGCGCCGATAAAAGACCAGAAAGTGGGCACTTTCGATACATCCCTCACCAAAGAATTTCTCAGGGCCCTGGCTTTACATGCCGGCCTGACACTGCATGTAAAAGTGGAGTATGGTGACAATACACACCATATTATTGAAGCGGTTTTCAAGGCCCTGGGACGCGCCCTCGGGCAGGCTGTCAGCCCGGAGCCCCGCAGCAAAGGTCCTCTGTCCTCCAAGGGATCCTTATAAGTGAATGATCAATATGGACAGGGACAGGCAAGTTAAGATCACAACGTTATTATGGGGAGCATACCTGTGAAAAACATCCATCCTTCTTTCCTCAGCGGTCTTCTGATCATTTTATTTGTTGTTTCTGCCGGATGCTCAAATATTCCCCCGGAAGATACAGCAAAGGAGCTTGTCCCCATCAGCTCGATCGGTATCCTGCCGGTGCAGCCGGCCAGGATCAGCATTCTGCCTTCCAACTCCAGTACGCGTGAACAGCTGGAGGCCGGCGCTGAAATTGTAAATTCCCTGTTGCATGATTATTTCCAGGACCGGGCAAATATCGATTTTATATCCCCGGCCGAACTGCAAAGCCTGAAGTCAGCGCAGCCAACCCAACCCCTTTACCTGGCAAGAGAAGCGGGCCAGCAACTCAACTATGATGCTGTTCTGGTTACAGAGGTGGAACGCTACCAGACCCGGACCGGTTCGGCATATGCAGTTGACAGCCCCGCCTCGGTTGCCCTTTCCTTTAAACTTCTTGCCATTGCGCGCAACCAGATTATCTGGAGCGCTGATTTTGATCAAACCCAGCAGGCTCTCTTTGATAACATCCTGCGCAGCCGATCCACCGGCTCAGGATTTCGCTGGCTTACTGCTGCGGAACTGGCAAAAGCGGGCATGAAGAAAAAACTCGACAACTGTCCCTACCTGAAAAATTGATGCAAGTGCCTGCAGTACCATCCGGTTTGAAGTACGCCCCTATCTGGTGCTGGATGTCTTCTTTTCCCGGTCAAATCCCATGTGGCAAAAGGCCCGCGAACTATGAGTATTCTGAGTAAGGCTGCAAACCAGAGCATCGGCCGGGCGCTGCACAGATATTCTATGCTGGCTGATAGCGACCGGGTGCTCCTTGCCGTGTCAGGCGGCGTGGATAGCCTTGTGCTTGCCTGGACTCTTAAGTTCTGGCAACGCAAGGCGCCCATCCGTTACGAAATTTCAGCAATATTCATCGACAATGGTTTTGACACTGCTACGGGCGTCAAGGTTGATGCCCAGCTGCAGAAGATTGGTGTCCCCTGTCGGATAGAAAGTACAGACATCTGGCAAAGAGCTGCGGCAATGGAAGAGGGCAAGAGCATTTGCTTTCATTGCGCCCGGCTGCGCCGAAACCGCCTTTTTGAGATTGCCGCAGAAGAGGGATTCAATAAAATCGGTTTCGGCCACCATAAAGATGATATCCTGGAAACTTTCTTTATGAACCTGCTTTATGCCGGAAATATCAGCACGATGGTCCCCAAGCAAAAACTCTTTGCCGGCCGCATTCATATTATCAGGCCTCTGGCCTTTCTCGGAAAAAAAGAAATCACCGAAATTGCCGCGGCCGCCGGCATTGAACCGGTAAAAAATCCCTGTCCCCGGGATAATGATTCAAAGAGGCAGGAGGCCCGGAGAATTGTTGCTATGCTCAGCGATTTGGGCCCTAATGTCAAGGCCAACATTTTTGCCGCCCTGGCAAATATCAGGAAGGGATATATGCTGGACGCCCCTGACTAAAGTTACATTCCGCAAACAAATATAGCAGGCGATAAATGATGCTAAGTCAGTTGATAAGTTGCTAAGTGATCACTTTTTTCAACCGAGTCAAATTCAGGCCGATTCTCTACCCCCCAACCCGTCGCATAAAAATACAAAGGGTTATAACTGGGT
>JAWVYE010000132.1:0-5407 GCA_033722905.1 Desulfobulbales bacterium | reverse complement strand
TGGTTATCTGCGGCGTATGGGAACGGTACAAGTATTACCGGCTTGCTCAGTACAGTGAGTTCCGCAAGGGTAGTGGCTCCCGCCCTGGAAACGACCAGGTCGGCCCGGGAGTAAACCCCCGCCATATCCTCAAAAAAAGCGCTGACCTGTGCGTTGATGCCGAGCTCAGCATATCTTTGCCGAACGGTTTCTTCGTCGTGTTCACCGGTCTGATGTATGATGTTGGGAACCGGCGTTAGCGTAACCAGGTGTTTTGCTGCTGCTGCAAGCATGAGGCTGTTCAGGGATCTGGCGCCCTGGCTGCCGCCAAGAATCAACAGGGTCAGAGGTTGCCGGTATTCTGGAGAACCCATCCCGGCCGCTGCCTTGATAATGGTTTTACGGACGGGATTGCCGCTCAAGACGGTTTTGCCGGGAGGGAAATGTTTTTCACTGCCCGGAATAGAGACAAAAATCCTGTGGGCTATTCTGCCCAGCAGTTTGTTGGCCAGACCGGGTATGGAATTCTGTTCATGAATACAGGTCGTGACACCCAGCAGGCGGGCTGCCAGAACAACCGGGACGGTGACATAGCCGCCAACGCCAAAAACGAGATCAGGAGCAAAATTTCTGATAATCCTGACAGCCTCGATAAGTGCCAGAGGTTGCTGCAGCAGGGCCTTAATTTTCCGGGTCAGCCGCATGCCTTTTATACCCTGGCTCCTGATGGACATTGTCGTAAAACCCAGGTCTGCCAATGCGGCTTTGTCCACCTTTCTTTCAGTGCCAATGAAAAGCACCTCGCAACCGGGATAGGTCTGCATCATGGCCTGGCCCAGGGAAATGCCGGGGAATAGGTGCCCCCCGGTGCCACCTCCGGTAATAATAAGCCGCATATGAGTTGTTTTTTGCCTTTTCATCTCAAAGCATTGCCGAATTTTCCGTGTTTCCGGCCGGGTCGTTCATGAGTTGCATAACGGATTTTTTAAACACTTCACCGCGTTCAGCGTAACTTGCAAACATATCGAAACTTGCACATGCCGGTGACAGCAGAACCGCATCTCCCGGCTCAGCAAGATTTGCAGCCCTGAAAACAGCTTCCTGGAGCGTATCAAACATTTCGATACTGGTAAAAGCAAGCAAGGCGCGGGCCATGGCATCTTTGGCTTCACCTATGAGCAGCATATGCTTGACTTTCTGCCTGACAGGCTCAGTCAGGACCGAGTAGTCGCCCCCTTTGTCCCGGCCGCCTGCAATCAAAATTACAGGCTGCTGTAAGGCATTGAGGGCAGAATATACCGCCCCGACATTGGTGGCTTTTGAATCATCGATGTAGCGTACACCATCCAGCTCACATACCAGTGTCAAACGATGTTGCAGGGGTTTGAAGGCCGCGAGACCCTTTTGAATATCCTGCGCCCGGCAGCCCATCAGGCGGGCACCGAGAATGGCTGCCGCTGCATTCTGAATATCATGAGCATTCTTAAAAGTGCCGCAGTCCAACTCGTAAATCTCCCCGTGCATACTGTTTGGCAGGATAATGGAGCTGCTGTTTTTTAAATGAATAGTATTTCCACTGATTGAAGCGCCGGCATAATCGGCAAGACGCTCGCCGAAAAAATATTTCCTGGAGGCCGGCCATAAATCTCTGCGGCTCATAATCTCAGCATCGTCTGCATTGAGGACTGCATAATCATCAGGTCCCTGGGCCGCAAAAATTGAGAATTTTGATTCAGCATAGGCCGCGAAAGAGGTATAGCGTTCCAAATGATCAGGGGTGATATTCAGCAGGATGGCTGTTTTGAAGGGCAGCCCCTCTTCGGCGCCGCCGGTGTCAAGCTGAAAACTGCTGATCTCTGCAACGACAATATCCGCATCCTGGTCCCCGCAGAGATACTCAAAGAGCGGAGTTCCGATATTGCCACCGACAAAAACCTTTTTGGCACCGGCATGAAAAATATCACCGAGAAGGGTTGTCACCGTGGTTTTGCCGTTGGTGCCGGTCACTGCAATAACCGGTGTCTGCAGGAAATGTGCAGCAACTGCAAGCTCTCCGGTAATGGGTATTTTACGGCGCCTGGCCTCCACCAGGGGTTCCATTGTCAGCGGGATACCCGGGCTGACAAAAATGAAATCAGCCGAAGTAAAAAGGTCAATACTGTGGCCATCGGTCTCAAAGGTGATATTGTTGTCATGCAACCACGAAAGAATTTCCGGCAAAATGGAACTTCCGGGGGATGACTCGGACACAGAGACCCTGGCACCCTGTTGCAGGAAAAAATTGACTGCTGCCCGGCCGGTTACTCCCAGGCCGACGACTAGAATATGGCGATCCTGCAGTTGCAAGGTTCCTGCTGATTTTGTTTCCGGCTGGCTCATGTTTTTGGCTATTTAGTCTTTAATATTAATGTTATCTGAGTTTTAAAGTTGCCAGGGCCAGAAGACCAAGGATGATGGATATGATCCAGAACCGCACCACAACTTTAGGTTCGGCCCAGCCCTTTTTTTCAAAATGGTGGTGAAACGGGGCCATGAGAAATACCCGTTTGCCACCCGAGATCTTATAAAAAGCCACCTGGATAATGACAGACAATGCTTCCATAACAAATATGCCGCCGACAATTGCCAGCAGAATTTCCTGTTTGGTGATAATTGCGATGGTGCCCAGTGTTCCTCCCATGGCCAGGGAGCCGACATCACCCATGAACATCTGGGCCGGGTAAGCGTTGAACCAGAGAAAACCAAGTGAACTCCCCACAAGAGCACCGCAATATACGGCAAGTTCGCCGGCGCCCGGGACATAGGGTATCTGCAGATAATTTGCCAGAACTGCATGGCCGGCCAGATATGAAAATACCAGATACACTGAGCCGGTTATTATTATGGGGCCGGCCGCCAGGCCATCCAGGCCGTCAGTGAGGTTGACTGCATTTGAAGCCCCGACGATAACGACAATGGCAAAAATTATGTAAAACCATCCCAGATCAGGCCTGAGTGCTTTAAAGAATGGCACACTCAGTTGGCCGTCAAAATTGGGGTGGCTGTATAGGACAAACCCCAGAAGCAGGGCGCCGAGTATCTGCAGGATCAATTTTCCCCTGGCACTGAGGCCTTTACTGTTTTTATTGGTTATTTTTCTGAAATCATCAATGGCGCCTATGGCTCCGAACCACAGCGTAACGCCCAGTATTACCCAGACATAGCGATTGGTAAGGTTGGTCCAGAGCAGGGTTGAATTTATGATGGTGAATATTATAAGCATACCGCCCATGGTTGGTATGCCTTCCTTCTGCAGATGGGTTTCAGGACCGTCGTCTCTGATCACCTGGCCGATCTGCAGGTTTTTTATATAACGGATAAAGGCGGGGGCAACTAAAACAAAGAAAAGAAAAGCGGTGACAGCAGCACCAATGGTCCGGAAAGTGATGTACCGGAAGACATTGAATCCTGCAAACAGGGTATTTAGGGGGTATAGGAGGTGGTATAGCATTTGATTTAGTTGCCCCCCGCCTTAAACGTTGATCTATTGTTGCGAAGAAGTTCAAGAACCTCTTCCAGACGTATGCCTCTTGAACCTTTGATAAGAAACCAGTCACCGGGCGCTATCATGCCATGGTGCAATAATTTCTCCAGCCAGGACACGAGCTCTTTCTTGTCCATGAAACCTTTGGCTGCGGCCGCAGCCATACCGGCGAGTCTTGCCCCCGACACCATGTTTTCCGCCTGGCTTCCGAAGGCAGCCAGAAAGTCACATCCGGACTCATAAACCGCCTGGCCCAAAGATGAATGAATTTCATTGCTCTTACTTCCCAGTTCCAGCATATCGCCAAGAACAGCCACAGCCTTTTTATCTTTTTTCAGGTCTGCCAGGGTTTTGAGCGCAGCCTGCATGGATGCCGGATTCGCATTATAACAGTCGTTGAGCACCCATATTCCTGAAGACAGTTTTTCAACACCGGTGCGGTTGTCATATGGTTCGAATTCAGCAAGTCCCTGAATGATCTGATCAAGACCGCTGCCCAAAGCATGGGCCATGGCGGCTGCAGCAAGACTGTTTGTCACATTATGCATGCCCAGACCCTTAATGGTGGCCCGGCCGCTTTGCGGGCCTATATGCAGGGTGTACTGCATGCCTTTTGTACCAAGGCTTGAGATGTCTGAAGCGCGGACAAATGCATCCGGGTGACGGCCGAAAGTTGTTTTCTCCTGTGCTAAGGGTTCTGCAAGAGACCTGACAATATCATCATCAAGATTGACGGCAATTTTTCCCCGTGATTTTAGGCCGGCAAAAAGTTCGTTCTTGGCCCTGGCGACCCCGCCGATGTCACCAAGCCCTTCAAGGTGCGCTTCTTGTACGTTGATAATACAGGCCACATCGGGGTCGGCAATTTTTGTCAGGCTGGCAATTTCTCCCGGTTTGTTCATGCCCATTTCAAGCACCGCAATTTCATGGTCCTGCCTGAGTCTGAAGAGCGTTAACGGCAGGCCGATCAAATTGTTGAAATTTCCTTTGGTTTTTAAAATGGTGTGATTGCGGCCGAGAATTGCAGCGGTCATTTCCTTGACTGTGGTTTTGCCGGAACTGCCTGTTATGGCAACAACCTGCAGGTCATTGCGCCAGCGGCGCAGAAAGCCGGCCATTTGCCCGAGGGCAACAAGCGTATCAGGCACCAGCAGGACGGGAATCTTCGGGTGGGTTGCAAATTCAGGTTTTTTCTGTCCCGGGGTGTGATTGATGAGAAGGCCCGCAGCACCTGCTGAAATTGCTTTTTCTGCAAACATGCTGCCGTCGAAGTTTTCACCTTTGAGGGCAACAAAAAGGTCACCCCTTTGCAGGGTCCTGGTATCGGTTGAAATATTTTCGAAAGTAACAGAATTCTTGCCGGGAAAAAGAAGCTGACCGCCGGTAATCTGCCGGACCCATTCAAGTTTCCAGGCAGGAGCGGAGCCGGACTTCGCCTGCAGCTGCATTTCAGCTTCAACCCGGTCGTCAAAGAAAATTTTTCCCCTGCTGCTGACCTGGTAATTTTCGTGGCCTTTGCCGCTGATGAGTATGACATCTTCCGGTCCGGCAGATCTTATAGCTGTCTCGATTGCCAGGCGCCGGTCAACTATGATGTCATAGCAGTTTTCAGTTGCCTTGTTAAAATCTATAATAGACGAAAACTTTTTAATACCTGAACCGAGCAGTCCCTTTTCAATCTGTGCCAGTATGGCTTCAGGAGACTCTGAGCGGGGATTGTCGGAGGTTGCCAGCACCACATCGCAGAGTTTACCGGCAATTTCTCCCATCAGTACCCTTTTGCCGGGGTCACGGTCGCCACCGCAGCCAAAAACACAGACCAGTCTTTTGGGTTTGAGTTCCATCAGGGCGCCTAAAGCGTTTTCGAGGGCATCAGGGGTGTGGGCATAATCGACAAAAACTGCA
>JAWVYE010000131.1:0-5412 GCA_033722905.1 Desulfobulbales bacterium | reverse complement strand
GTAGCCGTCAATGGTGAAGAGCACGCGGCTCTGGGAGTCAACAGCACGGTCGGCACAGGCCGACGGGCTGAAGCCGCCGAAAACCACGGAATGAATAAGCCCGAGGCGGGCGCAGGCCAGCATGGTAATGGGCAGTTCAGCAGTCATGGGCAGATGCAGGGTTACCCGGTCACCGGTTTTCAGGCCGCAAAAGTCACGCAACACGGCAGCAACCTCATTCACCCTGATGTATAATTCCTGGTAGGTAATATGCTGGATCCGCTCATCTTCTGAGTCAGGCACAAAGTGGATCGCGGTCTTGTTCTTGTTCTTGGCGAGGTGCCTGTCAATGCAGTTGTAACTGACATTAAGCTTGCCGCCGACAAACCATTTCCACAGTGGCGCATCGCTGGTGTCAAGGGTGGTGTGCCATTTCTCATCCCAGTCAAGGAGTTCGGCATATTCATGAAAACATTCCGGGAAATTATCCAGGCTGAACCTGTCATAAATGGCCTTGTCATTGACGTTCGCCTGGGCTATGAACTCATCTGAGGGATAATAGTAATCCTCCTCCTGCCAGTGCACCGCAATTTGGGATTCCGATACTTCCATTTCATCTTTTTCGCTCATGGGTAATACTCCTCCACAAAATAATGATTTACACTTTGGGGCTTTGCCACCATCCTCAACCTTGGAAATTTCTTGTTACAGATTAGATAACAGAACAGAAATTTATTTGCTAGGTAAAAACACCTACATGTGTTCTTTTTACTAGGTAAAAACCCCCACGTCAATCATCAATTTTATACATGCGCTGTTTTTCGTCTATTTCCGGGATGCGTAAGAGTCTTTCGTCCTCAGGTTTGGCCAGCTCGGCCTCAAGATAATCGGCCCTGTCCTTTATGGTGGGCGGCTTTTCATCTATATTGCGCATAAAACGCCAGAGCCAGCCAGGCCCTTTGAGAATTTCCCTGTCGAGCTCGATTGCCTTTTTATAGTCAGCCAGCGCTTTTTCATATTCCCCCAGCCGGTCATAAAGAATTCCCCTGTCGGCGTAAGCTGTTGCCAACTCCGGATTGTCTGCAATCACCAGGTTAAACTCCTGCATGGCTGCATCTGCCTCGCCCATCTGCATATAGGTAACAGCAAGGCCAAGGTGGGCCATGGCATGGTCAGGATTTTTTCCTAAAGCTTCTGAAAATTCTTTAACCGCCTCTTCATACTGGCCGTCTTCAAGCCTGTAGTTCCCCTTTCTGACGTTATAGTCCCCCGGATTTTTCTCTGCCCCGACCCGCCAGTATAAAATGAATCCGAGGAGAATCAAAAAGCCAATTAAATATGGGACGGCCTTTGTATCAAATTTCAGTTTTTCACTCATCCTGATATCACTATGGCTGGAAAAACTTCAGTATTATGTATTTGTTATAGAAAAAGGCAAAGGTCACGGCAATAATGCTGGCAATCACATTTACCTTTTTTTTCAGTTCCGCCACCTCTTCCTCCGTCACCGCCCGCTTGTTCTTATTCTGAATGCGGTTGATGTTGAGTGACAGCAACAGCTTGCGCACCGGAAAAAACAGAATGGCAGCAAAGATAAAGGAGGTGATTCCATACCACAATGTCAGCATATCATTAAAAAAAAGGACTCCGGACTCCGGGCAGAAGCCCGTTGTCACGGAGTCCTTTTACAAAGTAATGGATTAACGTTTACGGCTTATCAGTATCAAGCCTGGCTTTTTTAACATCACCGATATCCTCGACAAGGGCCACGATGTCTTTTTCAGGCATTGTGGACATCTGCATATGGTATGCAAGAAGCCACATCATGCCGACACCAAGGGCCCACCAGATGATCTGCCATACCCAGATTGAAGGCATACCGAACATCCAGGTCGTCGCATCATTGGGATTACCGAAGATGGTGTTGCCGATAACGGCGCCCGGTCCGATGGCAAAGATAAACCATACAATGGTTACGATCCAGGCCAGAGGCTTCAGGCCCTGCTTGGAGGCAGGTACTGCAGCTGTTTCAGCCAGGAAGTCATGGAACTTCTGCTTGTGCTCCCTGTTATCGCTGCCCTGGGTCATTGCGGAAATAATGATGGCCAGGCCGGCGTTAAAGAAAATACCCCAACCGGCGGAATGGATGGTCCAGGGCCAGCGGCCCCAGGCTTTAATACCAAACCATGATACACCGATGGACTCAGTCATCATTACAGCGATAAGACCTGCAATGAGGCCGACGGTGATACCCTGACGGGTCAGCCATGGCACGTAGCAGACACCGATAAGAGCGGGCCACATCTGAAAGCCGAAAGCAACAGCCAGGCCGCCCAGCAGAACGAGGGCATCCTTGGAAGTGGTGGCAACAACAAGAGCCAGACCACAGATGATAACAACACCTATACGGCCGAACAGTTTCTGGGTCGTATGGGATGCTTCCGGGTTAAGGTAACGCTTGTACAGGTCACGGGTCAGCATACCGCCGGCAGTTGACATGTAGGCGGCACCGGTTGACTGCATGGCTGCCAGAGCGCATACCGCCAGCAGGCCGACGAGCCAGGGTGCCGTGTCAGACATCAGGTTGATAAGGGCTGGAACGATCATACCCTGTTTACCCGGCAACTCCATGATATTACCGCCGATCTGCAGGACATCCTTTGCAATCCCCGCTTTCAGAGCGGCAGCGTCAGCACCGATGAGGTGACCGCCAAGTCCCTGGATAGCCGTGAAAAAAATCAGGATGAAGCCGATACCGGCTGAAGAGGCCCAAACCTGCTGCGGAGCAAACGGCCTGGGGTTCTTGTTGGAAAACGACCACATGGAGAATGCCGGAGCTGACTGGATGCCCATGAGGGCAAACATGTAGGTCAGGCACATGATGCCTGTCCAGGCGCCGCCGGCCGCCTTCGTGCCTGACGGGACGAACTGGATCACACCGGGAATGGCGGTGTAATGGCTGAAGCCGTCAGGTGTCCTTTTAGGATCTACTGCCGTGCCGAGATCAGGAATGATGTCCGGTGCGGTCAGCTTGGCAATACCTTCCTGCAGAGGACCCCAGCCGCCGACGGCGTTCAGGGTGATTACACCGATAACGGCAATACCGAACGCCAGCAGGAGGCACTGCAGGGTATCAACATAGGCCACAGCGCGGAGACCACCGGATGCCACGTAGATGATAACAACGATGGACAGCATCCACATGCCCGCCTCAACGCCGAGCATGCCGTCGGTCAAAACGTTGAACAGAAAACCCGAGGCCCGGAGCTGCAGACCGAGATAAGGTACTGAGAAGATCAGGGCCACGATAACGGTGAGGATCCGAATGGCTTCCGAGCCGTAATAGTCGGAAAACATCTCACCAGGGGTTACGTAGCCGAAACGTTTGCCTATGATCCACTGGCGCTTGAGAAATATTACGCCGGTGAAGGGAATCGTGACGGTATAAAAGGATGCATAGGCATACTGGAAACCATCACGGTAAACAAGCCCCGGATGGCCCATGAAGGTCCAACCGGAAAAACTTGTTGCGGTTGCGGCCAGAACAAAAACCCAGATCGGAATTGTCCGGCCGGCAATAAAGTAATCTGATGCAGTCTTTGCCGATCTGGCGCCTTTGATCCCCCAAAAGATGCAGTAGGCCCAGTATGCGGCGACAAAAATAAATAACCATACAGTTGATGCGCTCAAAGCTCCCCTCCTTATTCTTGCAAGTTGAGTGGTAAAATTCGTTTAATGCTGCAGACGGGCTCTTGTATTCATCACCTCCTTTTGGCTTTTTACCCGCTCCAGGAAAAACTTAATTACTTGTTTTTATTACAAGTTTTCCTCCCACAATAAACAGTTTACTTGATTATGCCATATCTACCACACCGTCATACCAGAGGCAAGGTTTTGTTATTCCGCCTCCAATACCACAAAGTAGCAATAAAACAATACTGTTTTTGCATATCATATCAATGTGTTAGATTTACGCCCATTAAACAAAATGACAGAAAAAAGAACCATCAGGGATTCTCTGATTTTGCGCTTCGGAAAACCTTATATTTTGTGCGTGTGATGGAATGACGGCAGGGTCCGCAGCCGGGGCGCAATACAGCCCTACTCTATAGAGGTGAGGCCTTCCCTGATGGCATATTTTGTCAGGTCTGCTATGTTATGCAGGTCAAGCTTCCTCATGATCTGACGGCGATGGGTTTCAATTGTCTTTATACTGACGTAAAGGTGGGAGGCAATCTGTTTTGTGGACCAGCCTTCTGCAATAAGCTGCAGGACCTCACGCTCCCTGGCGCTCAACTTCTCTGAAGCACCGGCAGCTTCTTGGGAAGAAACTCCCTGGAGAACATCATCAATGACTACACCGGTAATTTCAGGGCTTAAATATTTCTTGCCGCCGGCCACCTGGTGAATGGCATTGGCAAGTTCCTGGGAAGCACAATCTTTGAGAAGATAGCCTGAGGCACCGGCCTTCAGCATCCCCATGACAAAACGCTTGTCCGAATGCATTGACAGCGCGACAACTTTTGTTTCCGGCAGGCTCTCGATTATCTGTATCGTCGCTTCCATACCGTTCAAGTCCGGCATGGATACATCCATAACAACCACATCCGGCTCTTTTTCCAGGGTCAACTGCACAGCCTTCCTGCCGTTTTCCGCCTCACCCACCACCACAAAATCAGTTTGTTTCTCTAATAGAGAGCGGAGTCCGGCCAGCATTATTTTATGGTCATCTGCAATGAGCACCCGAATACCCATACTGTTCCTCAGTTCTTTTCCGGTGATTTGAGAGGGGCCACCAGGGAAACCATGGTCCCTTTTCCCTTCTGGGAGTCCACCTCAAGCCGGCCCCCGAGATGGCGTATTCTCTCAGTTATGTTAAAAAGTCCGAACTGCTGGTCTTTGTAAGCTCTCATCGCTTTTGTTTCGGGGCAGAATCCTTTGCCGTCATCCGTAACCCTGATGCGAAGATTTTTCATATTGCTTCTGATGGTAATATTCACCTTTTGGGCCCGGGCATGTTTGACGATATTGACAAGGAGTTCACGCACCGAACGGAAAAGAACAACTTCGATGTCCTGGCTCAAAGGCTTTGGGCCATTGTCGGACTTGACAGTGCACTTCAGATTATGCTTGCTTTGAAACTGCTCGGCGAGCCATTCCAGGGCGGCAACCAGGCCAAGTTCATAGAGGACGGGCGGGCTCAATTCAAAAGTAAGGGAACGCGTATCCTCGATTGTCTGTTTCACCAGTTTCTCGACTTCACCAATCTGGGTGACAACATCGGCAGCTTCAAGGCTTTCACGCAGTTCAGAGCATTTCATTCTGATAACTGAGAGTGTCTGGCCGATCTGGTCATGGAGATCCGTGGCAATGGCCCGCCTTTCACGTTCTTCCACCAGCGACAACTCAGAGGCGAGGGATTGCAGTTTTTCC